>DATIGZ010000056.1:0-8152 GCA_035481255.1 Sphingomonas sp.
ACGTCGTGCGGCATGCCGACGACCGCGGCCTCGGCGACCTTGGGGTGCAGCACCAGCGCGCTCTCGACCTCGGCCGTGCCCATGCGGTGGCCGCTGACGTTGATGACGTCGTCGACCCGGCCGGTGATCCAGTAATAGCCGTCCTCGTCGCGGCGGCAGCCGTCGCCGGTGAAGTATTTGCCCGGATAGGTCGTGAAATAGGTCTGGAAGAAGCGCGCATGATCGCCCCACACCGTGCGCATCTGTCCCGGCCAGCTTCTGGCGATGACGAGGTTGCCCTCGGTCGCCCCGTGCAGGACGTTGCCCTCGGCATCGACCAGCTGCGGATCGACCCCGGGCATCGGCCGCGTCGCGCTGCCCGGCTTCAGGTCGGTCGCGCCCGGCATCGGCGCGATCATCGCCCCGCCGGTCTCGGTCTGCCACCAGGTGTCGATGATCGGGCAGCGGCGCTCGCCCACCACCTCATGATACCAGCGCCACGCCTCCGGGTTGATCGGCTCGCCGACCGTGCCGAGCAGCTTGAGCGACGCGCGGCTGGTGCTGGTGACGAAGCCGTCGCCGTCCTTCATCAGCGCGCGCAGCGCCGTGGGCGCGGTGAAGATGGTGTGGACCTGGTGCCGGTCGACCACCTGCCAGATGCGGCTGGCGTCGGGCCAGTTGGGCAGGCCTTCGTACATCAGCGTCGTCGCGCCGTTGGCGAGCGGGCCGTAGAGGATGTAGCTGTGCCCGGTGACCCAGCCGATGTCCGCTGCGCACCACCAGACATCGCCGGGACGATAGTCGAAGCACAATTCGTGCGTCAGGCTCGCCCACAGCAGATAGCCCGCGCTGGTGTGGAGCACGCCCTTGGGCTGGCCGGTCGAGCCCGAGGTGTAGAGGATGAACAGCGGATCTTCCGCGTTCATCGTCTCGGCCGGGCAGTCGGCGGACACGCCAGCCGCGACCTCGTGATACCAGACATCGCGGCCGGCGGTCATCGCGACGTCGCCGCCGGTCGCCTTGACCACGATCACCTTCTCGAGCGCGGGCGCGCGCTTCGCGGCCTCGTCGACATTAGCCTTGAGCGCGATGCGCTTGCCGCCGCGGCGGCCCTCATCGGCGGTGATCACCACCGCGCTGTCGCAATCGGTGATGCGGCCGGCCAGCGCCTCGGGCGAGAAGCCGCCGAACACCACCGAATGGATCGCGCCGATCCGCGCGCAGGCGAGGATCGCGAACGCCGCCTCCGGGATCATCGGCATGTAGATGGTGACGCGGTCGCCCTTCGCGACGCCCTGACCCTTCAGCACATTGGCGAAGCGGCACACCTCTTCATGCAGCTCGCGATAGGTGAAGCGCCGCGGCTCCTCCCGGGGATCGTCCGGCTCCCAGATGATCGCGACCGTCTCCCCCCGGCTCGCCAGATGCCGGTCGATACAGTTCGCCGCCACGTTGAGCTTGCCGTCCGCGAACCACTCGATCCGGAAATCACCCTCGTCGAACGACCAGTCCCCCGCCAGCTCAGGACGCTTCACCCACTCCAGACGCCGAGACTGGTCCAGCCAAAAACTCCCAGGATCCGCGAGGCTCGCCCCATATATCGCCGCATAGCCGGACGCATTCACCCGCGCGTCCCGCGCCCACGCGTCCGGCACCGGACAGAGATCGGCTTCACTCATCGTGCTGCCCCTCACCGACGGATGAACATCGCCACCGTCGCACTGGCCGCGCTGGCGGCGGCGACGATCAGGAACACCAGCGAGGTATCGTGGTGCGTGTCCATGAACCCGCCGATCAGCGGCTCGCCGAGCCCCGCGAAGAGATAGGCGAAGAAGTTCATGATGCCGACCGCGGTGCCCGCCCGCTTGTTGCCGACCAGATCGGGGCAAAGCGCCCAGAAAGACGATTGCGGACCATAGACGAAGAAGCCGCACAGGAAGAGCGTGGCGAGGCCGAGATACACCTCGCTCGTCGGAATGGTGTACATGAACAGTGAGGTGATCGTCGCGAGCACCATGTAGAGGACGATCGCGAGATAACGCTTCGACCCGAAGACATTGTCCGACACCCAGCCATTGGTGGCCGCACCGATCGCCATGCCGACGGGCAGGGCCACGGCGATCCATTGCGGATCGATGAAGCTGTTGACCGGGGCTGCATCCCCGCTGCCGCCGAGAAAGTGCACGGGGACCCAGACGATCAGGCCGTAGCGGGCCGCGTTCTGGAAACCGATGGCGAGGCCGCCGAGCAACAGGCGCCAGTTGGACAGGACAGCCTTGTAACGCTGCCATGAGCCTTCGTCGTCGGCGATCGCGGCGTCGACCGCGCTGTCGTCGCCATCGTCGTGCGGTGACTGGAAACCCAGATCCTCCGGCCGTTCGCGGGCGATGAGATAGAAGGAAATGCCTCCGACGAGCATCAACAGCACCGGCAGGCGGAAGATCCAGCGCCAGTCGAGCGCCAGCGTGTGCACCACGACGATCGAGGTGACGAACGACAGCACCGACGCCATCCCCGCCGCGAACACGTAGAAGCCGAAGATCTTGCCGCGCTCATGCTTGCCGAACCAGTTCGACAGCAACCGACTGCCCGGCGCCCAGCCCATCGCCTGGAAATAGCCGTTGAGACCCCACAGCGCGCCGAGACTGACGACGCCGGTCGCAAAGCTTGCCGCCCAGTTGGTGACACATGAGAGGATGGCTCCGGCGCTCATCACGCGCCGCCCGCCAAACTTGTCGCCGATATTGCCGTTGATCGCCTGTCCGATGGCGTAGCACCACAGCAGCGCGGCGCTCACCCAGCCCAGCGTCTCCTTCGAAACACCGAATTCGGCCTGAATGCCCGGGATGGCGAAGCCGAACGTCTGCCGGCCCGTGTAGAAGAACAGGTAGCAGAACATCGCGGCGAGCAGCATCCGCCGCTGCGCCCCGCGAAATCCCGGCTTCTGACCGGTTCGCGCGACGCCGCCCTGTTGAACATAGTTCATACGCATCCCTCCCGTGGCATCCCCACAGCGCATTATTATTATCGTTTTATTACAACTAGTTAGATTTAGGTCAGACGCTCCACGGCATTGACCAGGTACGAACGTTGGTGAAGCCCTTCATCGCCTCGACCACGCCTTCCTTGTCGCCGAGCCCGGAATCCTTGATCCCGCCAAAGGGCGACATCTCGATGCGGTATCCGGGGACTTCCCAGATGTTCACCGTGCCGACCTCGAGCTCCGCGACGAAGCGCTCGACATAATCGAGACGGTTGGTGCAGACTCCCGACGACAGGCCGTAGGCGGTCGAGTTCGAGACGCGGATGACTTCGGAAATATCGTTCGGGCAGCGCACGATCGGGATCACCGGGCCGAACGTCTCCTCGAACACCAGATCGCAGTCAGCCGGGACATGATCCACCACCGTCGGCGCGAACAGCGCGCCCTGCCGCGCCGCTCCGTGCAGCACGTCCGCGCCACGCGCGACCGCGTCGTTGACGCGGCCCTCGAACAGGATCGCCGAACGCTCGTTGATGACGGTACCGACATCGGTCGACGGATCCATCGGGTCGCCGCTCTTGAGCTTCTTCGCCTTCTCGACGACCAGCTTCGAAAAGTCGTCGGCAATCGCTTCGACCGCCAGGATCCGCTTGACCGCGGTGCAGCGCTGACCCGAATTCTTGGTCGCGCCTGCCACTGCCAGCTCGGCCGCCTTATCGAGGTCGGCGTCCTCCATCACGATCAGCGGATCGTTGCCGCCCAGTTCAAGCACCTTGCGCTTGTAGCCCGCGGTATGGGCGATGTGCTTGCCGACGCGGACTGATCCGGTGAAGGTCACGAGATCGGCATCCGGGTCGGTGATCATCGCGTCGCCCATCGTCGAGGGATTGCCGGTGACCACCGACAGCATCTCGGGCGGGAGTCCCGCTTCGTACAGCACGTCCGCCAGCGCGAGCGCGGTGAGCGGGGTCAGCTCCGTCGGCTTCAGCACCACACGGTTGTTGGTGGCGATCGCCGGAGCGAGCTTGTGGCTGACCATGTTGAGCGGATGGTTGAACGGCGTGATCGCCGACACCACGCCCAGCAGCGGCACGCGCGTCGTGAAGATCTTACGCGCCTTGCCCATCGGCGAAATGTCGCAGGCATAGATCTCGCCATCGTCCCTGATCGTCAACTGAGCCGCGAACGACCACACGTCATAGGCGCGGCTCGCCTCGTACAGCCCGTCCTTCCAGCACAGTCCGGTTTCGGCGACGATCAGCCGCGCGAACTTCTCACGCCGCTCGCGCAGCAGTTCGGCGGTGCGCTGCAGGATTTGCTGGCGCTCGTAACGTGTGAGCGCGGGCTTGAACGCGCGGGCCGACCGGAACGCCTCGCGGACATGTTCCTCGCGCGCCGCCGGCACCGTGCCGACGAGCGAGCCGTCATAGGGATTGCGGACCTCGATCACATCGTCGGTCTGGACGAGCTTGCCGGCGATACGCATCGATTCGAGGCGGACCGGCTGGATATTCGCGTTGGCGTTCATGGTTCAGCGCACCAGATTGAGGGCGACGTCGAAGGCGTCGAAGTTGCGCAGGATGCGGCCGGCTTCGATGTCGGCCACGCGGTTCGAGATCAGCGGAACACTCTGTTCTGTCAGGCCGCCATGGCTGCGCAGCGGCTCGGTGAGGCCCGAGAAATCGTGCCGTGCGGCGGTGGTGCCGAGCACCTTGTTCTTGCCGCAGATCACGACGACATCGCCGATCCGGTCGATCGGCAGTTCGAACCGCTCACCGGCCTCATCGGCTGTGATCGCGACCGTGATGCCCTCCACGCGATTGGCGGCGTTGATGACCGCGGCAACCCTGCCGGCATCGACATAGACCGTCGCGAACGAACCGAGCGCGCCGTGATGCGCAACATAGGGATCGGTGATCGGCAGGATCACCCGCGCGACGCCGGTGCCGAGCGCTTCGTCGAGCACATCCTGAAGATAGATGACGTCGGGCTGCTGGTTGCTGTCGTGCTTGTCATTCATGCCGTGATCGGCGGTGATGACGATGGTGCAGCCGCGCGCATCGAGCTCTCCGATATAGCGGTCGAACATCGCGTAGAAGGCGTTGGCCGCGCTCGCACCCGGCGCCGACTTGTGCTGCACATAGTCGGTGGTCGAGAGGTACATGAGGTCAGGGCGGAAGGTGTCGACCAGCTTGACGCCCGCGGCGAAGATGAACTCCGACAGATCGGCAGAATAGACGTCGGGGAGCGGCAAGCCCACGAAATCGAGCACGTCCTCGATCCCGTTATCGGCCCTGGTCGCCTTGTCGGCCTTTTCCGACGAGAAGGCGATCGCGGTGCCACTGGCGAAGTCCAGCCCCTTGCCGAGCAGCGTGCGCAGCTTGTCCTTGGCGGTGACCACCGCGATCTTCAGCCCCGCCTGCTGGGCGGTGGCGAAGATGGTGGGAACGCGCAGGAATTTGGCGTCGTTCATCATCACTTCGACGCCGGCTTCGCGGTCGTAGAAGAAGTTGCCCGAGATGCCGTGGACGGCGGGCGGCCGGCCCGTGACGATCGACAGATTGTTCGGGTTGGTAAAGGTAGGCACCACCGACAACGCGGTCTTGTTGGTTCCGGTCTTGAGGATGCGCTCAAGGTTGGGGGCAAGGCCCGCTTCGATCGCACGCTCGATATAGCCGGGCTCCGAACCGTCGAGACAGACGACGACGACGGGCCGGTCGGGACGCTTGTAGGAACGGCCGTTGACGACCAGCTCGTTGGAAATGGGGGTGGACATGTTCACTTGGGTTTCTCCTCAGGCCGCGCTGGTCAGAAAGGCATCGCGGGTGCCGATAAAATTGCGTCCGCGCTCACCGGCGAGCGCGTCGTCGATCGCGGCGAGCCAGTTCTCGCGGGTGACGCCGTAGTCGGTCGCGTCGGTCGAGATGCCGAGGCGGTTGAGCAGTGCTTCGAGCCGGTCAGCACCGGCGGCGAGGTCCGTGCCGAAGATCCGCTTGAGCGCCGCGTCGCAAGCCGCATCCTGACCGATCACGGCGCGCATGACCGCAGGCAGGCTGAACGAGCAGGCGATGCCGTGGACGGTGCCGTGGTGCAGCGTCAGATAATAAGACAGCGAGTGGGCGAGCGCGGTCTTGGTGTTCGAGAAGGCGAGGCCCGCGAACAGGCTGGCCCGCGCCACTCTTGTGCGCAGTTCGAGATTACCGAGATCGTCGAGCAACCGCGGCAGCGCATCGAGCAGTTCGGTCGCGGCGAACACGGCATGGTTGGCCGAGATCGGGTTGGCGTTGACGTTCCAGATACTCTCCAGCGCGTGCGACAGCGTGTCGAGGCCAGTCGCGAGCGTCAGCCCGCGCGGCACGCCGAGCGAGGTTTTGGGGTCGAGGATCGCGTGCTCGGGGTACAGATCAGGGCGATTGAGCGAGTATTTCTTGCGCGCGTCGGTGTCCCAGATCGTCGCCCAGCTCGTCACTTCGCTGCCGGTGCCGAAGGTGGTGGGCACCGCGATGATCGGCACCGCCTTCACCGCGTCCGCGCCGGTGCGTCCTTCGAGGAAATCCTGAACGTTGGCGAAGTCACCGTTCGAAACGGCCAGCGCCTTGGCGGAGTCGATCACCGATCCGCCGCCGAACGCGACGATGACTTCCGGCGGCGTCGCCGCGGCGCCGAAGGTGCGGCAGGCGACGCGCAAACCGTTGAAGCTGGGATTGGCCTCGACGTCGCGGACCACGACCGCCGGCTCACCGGCCTCGGCGGCGATCTTCGCGGTCATCTCATCGAAGTACGGATGATCGTTATAGGTGACGAGGCAATAGGCGCGGCCGGCGACCCGGCTACGGATCGCCGACACCGCATCCTCGCCAAGCGTCACCTCGACCGGATTCGCGTACTTCCACGACGTGGCCATCTGAGCCTTCCCTCCCGCTGTTTTTTGCTGGGCGGATAGGAGAGCAAGACCATGACATTATCAAATTGATAGTTTGTTCAGTGTCTATATAAAAAACCTATGAGATACACCCAGCTCCGCTCCTTCCACGCGGTCGCCGAGGCGGAGAGCGTCACGGCGGCGGCGAGCCAGCTCAATGTCAGCCAGCCGACGCTGACGACGCAGATCCGGCAGCTGGAAGAGGAATATTCGATCGAGCTGTTCGTACGGACCGGCGGGCGCCTGCGGTTGACCGATGCGGGCCGCCAGCTCCAGCAGATCACGCGGCGGATGCTGGCTGACGAAGCGGATGCGCGGCATTTCCTGACCGAGAGCCGCGAGTTGCGCACCGGCCAGCTCCGGGTCGGCGCGGTCGGTCCGTTCCACGCGACCGAAATGCTCGTCGCCTTTCACGCGCGCTATCCGAAGATCGATATTTCGGTGTCCGTCGGCAACTCCAACGCTGTGCTGCGCAACCTGCTCGAGTTTCAGTCCGACGTCGCAGTGCTCGCCTTTGTCGAGAATGACGAGCGGCTGTGGTTCTCGCAGTACAGCCAGGATGCGATCGTCGCCTTCGGGCGGCGCGACCATCCGCTGTTCGCGCCCCATCGCACCGGCATCCATATCGCCGAACTGCACGAGCAAGCCATGGTCGCGCGCGAGCATGGCTCGAACACCCGCCGCGCCAGCGACGCGGCGATGGCCGCGGCAAATGTCCAGCCGAGGATCGTGATGGAGATCGGAAGCCGCGAGGCGGTGCGCGAGGCGGTAGCGAGCGGGGTCGGGTTCGGATTCGTATCGAGCGCCGAGTATATCGCCGACGAGCGTATCCGCGCCCTTCCGATCGTCGACGCGGAAATCTTCAACTACGCTCACATCGTGTGCCGGCGCGACCGGCTGCAATCGCGGTTGATCTCGGCGTTTCTCGACGTGACACGCCCGCTGCGCAGCGCGTGACCGACGCTCGCCTCTCCGCCTAGCGGCGCGACAGAATAAGGCGGACTGCATTCTCAGCGAATTTCCGGACCGCGTCCGGATCGCAGCGCCGCCCGGTCAGCAGAATATCCCCCGCCTCCCCCATCGCGGCGCCAACCAGAAGCTGACGGACCAGCGCCGGCGAGGCACAGACCACGGGCGCGCATTCGCCGCGGACAGCCGCGACGAGCCGGTCTATCGCGGCGAGACGCTCCCGAACGATCGTGCGGCAGCAATCGCGTAGCGCATCCGGCAGGTCGGGATCGCGCAGCGCCCGGTGCAACGCCCAGCCG
>DATIGZ010000057.1:0-11881 GCA_035481255.1 Sphingomonas sp.
TGGGGTCCTCGACATGCGGCTCGAGCGCGATCGGACCATCGACGCGCAGCATCTTCATCAGCTTTGAGACGAGGAAGATGACGTCGAGATAGTCCTGCTTCTTATACTTGGGGCCCTTGAGCACCTTCATGAAGCCACCGCCGAGTGCTTTGAGCTCGCGGCCCGAATTGCCGATGATCAGCGCGCCCAGCGCGGCGCCGCCGATGATCAGCATCTCGTGCGGCAGAGCATGCAGCACAGGCTCAAGCGCGCCGCCGGTGATGGCGAAGCCGCCGAACACCATGGCGATCAGGACGACGAAACCGATGACTGGAAACATGACTTCGCGTGGCTCCCACGGGCGCTGGCTTGGTTACCGTTACAAACGACCGCGCACGCCGGAACTTGAGCGAAAAAGCGCTAGGATATGGTTAATGAAACCGATCCGGCTCAGCGAATATAGTCGAACAGCGACAGCGAGGTGAGCTTGGTGAAGCTCGCCTGCGTTGCCTGCAGGATCGTCAGCGTCTTTTGTAACTCGGCGATCGAGGCGGCGGTGTCGGCGTCCTCGATACCCGAACGGGCCGCCTCGCGCGTTACATCGACATCGACCAGCCGTTCGGCCTCAAGATCCATGCGGAAGGCGCGTGCGCCGACCGAGGCGCGCGTCGTGCCGATCTGATCGAGCGCGGCGTCAAGATCGGCCATCGCGGTGTCGATCCCGCCGGCTTCGGCGCCGGGCTGGAGCGCGGCGGCGAAGGCGGTGAGGATCGCGAAGATGTCGGACGTGCCGTTCGCAGTCGGGATGCCGCCGAACGCGCGCGCGCCACTCTCGGTTGCGGCGATGTCGACGCCGTCGCCGACCGGGATCGGCGCGGCCTCGCCGCTGCCGACATAGGTGATCGAGCCATCGGGCTGACGGGCATAGGCCGCATCACCCGCCGCGCCTCCGAACAAGGGCTGGCCGCGCGTGTCCCTGGCGTTCACCGCGCCGAGCAGGTCGGTGATGATCGCCTCGACCTCTTTCAGGATCGCGGCGCGGCCCTCGGGTGTCACCGTGTCGCTGTTGGCCTGTACCGCGAAGCCCTTGGCGCGCTGAAGCTGCGTCTCCACCGTCTCGAGTGCGGTGTCGGTCGCGGCAAGCAGCGACTGCGCCATCTTGATGTTCGACGTATAGGCGCTGTCGTCCGCGGTCGCACGCTTGAGGCCTGACAGTTGCTGCCAGCCCGACGCGCTGTCGGACGGCGCGAGAATCTTCTTGCCGGTGGCGACCTGGGTTTGCAGGCGGTCGGCCTGGGCGTTCAGCGTCGCCATCATCAGCGAAGGGCGATCGTAGCTCTGATTGGTCGTCACACGCATCGCGGTCACCGGATATCGAAGAGGGTCTGGAGGGTCTCGCGCGCCACCTGAATGACGCGGCTCGACGCCTGATAGGCCTGCTGGAAGCGGATCAGGTCGACCGCTTCCTCGTCCACATTGACGCCCGCGATCGAATCGCGCGCGGCGGCGGCGTTGGAGCGGATCGTCGATTGCACTTCGGCGATTGAGCGGCGCGCGGCCAGCGCGCTGGCATTATCGGCGGTGAGCGTGGTCAGGCTGCCCTCGAACTTACCGTCCTTGCGCAGCGTGGCGAGCGCGGTGAGGTTGCCGTTGCTCCGCTCGCCTCCGCCCGGCGCCGCCGCGGCGATGCCGCGCGGATCATCAAGGACGAGCTTAAAGTCGGATGCGCCGGTGGCGCTGAACATCGCCGCGCCGGCATTCCCGTCAAGATCCTCGCCGCCCGCCTGAGCGGCGTTGACGCCATTGGCCAGATCGACCGCGATCTTGTCGAGCGCGTCGCGCGCATCGGCGATCCGCGCCGCGCCTTCGGCGACTCCCGCAAGCGCGCCGCCGCTCGGGGTGAGCGCGTGGCTCCCGTCGATGCCATAGACCGCGAATGAGGTCGCGCCGTCCGACCCCCGGGCATAGGTCGCGACAGCGGCCAGGTCGCCATGAACCAGCAGCGGCCCGCCGCCTCCCGCCTTGACGCTGGCGCGGCCCGCGGAGTCGAAGCTGACGCTGACATCGGTGAGCGCGCTCATCGATTCGAGCAGCCGGTCGCGCTCGTCGAGCAACGCCGCCTGCGAACTGGTGCCCTGCGACGCGCGGCCGAGCGCGGAATTGACCTTGGCGAGGCTGGCGGAAAGCGTGTTGAGCTGGTCCGCCATCGCGTCGGCGCTGGCATCGAGATCGGATAGCGCACCGTCAAGCGCGGCGCCGGTGGCGGAGAAGCTGCTGGCGAGGCTGGCGGCCGCCTGAAGCATCGTCGCGCGCGGCGCGCTCGCCGAGGGATCGGCGGCGAGCGCGGTCGCGGCGTTGAAAAAGGCGGTGAGGCGCTCGTCGAGCTTGTTGCCCGTCAGCGCGCCCTCGATCCGGTTGAGCCATACCGCCCCCGCTTCGCTGCGCGCGAGATCGGACCCGGCGCTGCGAACTTCGGCGTTGCGCAGATCGCTGCCCGCGCGCGTTATGCCCGAGACGGTGACGCCTAGGCCGTTGAGCACGCGGTTCGAGCCGTCGCTGGGCGCGGCAACCTCACGCGTGCCGGCGATGCGGCGCGAATAGCCCGCCGTGCCCGCATTGGCGATATTCTCCGACGTCGTGGTCAGCGCGGTCTGGTACGTGCGGACGCCACTGGCGCCGATCGAGAGCATGTCGGTCATCTGGAGTCACCTTCCGCCGGTGTGGCCGGCGCGGTTTCCGCGACGGTACCGGCCTTGGCGAGGAACGCTGTCATCGCCTTGCCGATGCCGATCGGGGTGTGCGCGGCCATGTTCTCGGCGAGCTTCTGATCCTGCATGTCGCGAAACTGATCGAGCGCCTGACTTTCGAACAGGCTGTCGGCAAGCTTGGCCTTGCGCATCGAGGACAGCATCATCTTGGTAAAGATCGCCTCGAACTTCTCGCCCGCAGCCTCGAGATTGTCGCGCGTGCCGAGGCGGGCGGTGTCGGTGGAGACACTGCCCGTCAGCTTGAGCGACGCGGGGGTGGGGGCGCGAAGGTCGGTCACAGCACAATCAACTCCGCCTTGAGCGCGCCGGCCTGCTTCAGGGCCTCGAGGATCGCGACAAGGTCAGCCGGGGACGCGCCGATCGCGTTCACCGCCTTGACCACATCGGCAAGCTTCGGACCCGGTTCCAGCAGGAACATCGGACGCTTCTCCTCCTCGACGCCGACCGCGCTGCGCTGTTCGACCGCGGTTTCACCCTGGCTGAACGGCGCCGGCTGGCTGACACGCTGAGATTCATCAATACGAACAGTCAGTTTACCATGTGTTACCGCGGCAGGGCTGACCCGGACCGCAGAATTGATGACGACTGTTCCGGTCCGTGCGTTAACGATGACCTTGGCCGGTGCTTCGGCGGCGTCGACGGCGAGATTCTCGATCTCGCTCATCATCTGCGCGCGCACATCGGCGCCGGGTTTGGCCATGACCGCGACCGATACGCCGTCGACCGCACGCGCGGTGCCGAAGCCGAACCGGCCGTTGATCGCGTCGGCGACGCGCTGCGCCGTGGTGAAGTCCGAACGGGCGAGATTGTAGGTGAGGTAGGGCGTGTCGGCGAAGCCGGTCTCGACCGCGCGCTCGACCGTCGCCCCTTCGGGTATGCGGCCCGACGACGGGGTGTTGACCACGATCTTCGACCCGTCGGCGCCCTCCGCGCCGAGACCGCCGACGGCGAGATTGCCCTGTGCCATCGCATAGATCTGGCCATCGGCGCCGATCAGCGGGGTCAGGACGAGCGTGCCGCCGCGCAGCGACTTGGCCTTGCCCATCGACGAGACGGTGATGTCGAGTTTCTGCCCCGGCTTGGCGAAGGGCGGCAGTTCGGCGGTGATCATCACCACCGCGGCGTTCTTGAGCGCCGGATTGACGCCCGGCGGCAACGCCAGGCCGAAGCGAGCGGTGACGCCCTTCATCGACTGGACGGTGTATTCCAGATTGTCGTCGCCCGTGCCCGGCAGGCCTACGACGATGCCGTAGCCGGTGAGCTGGTTCGAACGAATGCCCTGAAAGTTGCCGAGATCCTTGATGCGCTCGGCCGCGACGGGCTGAGAGAAGAGGATGGCGGCGAGCAGGGCGGCGAGGAAGCGGATCATGGCGATTTTCCTCAGAACGGGCTGATGACCGAGAAGAAGCGGCCGAGCCACCCCTGACGGCTGGCGCGGGCGACATCGCCCTTGCCGGTGTAGGCGATGCGGGCATCGGCGACGCGGGTCGAGGCGATACGGTTGTTCGCATCGATATCGGTCGCGCGCACCACGCCCTTGATCTGGACGAACTCATCGCCCCGGTTGAGCGTCACGCGCTTCTGCCCCTGAACCAGCATGGTGCCGTTGGGATAGACCGCGGCGACGGTGACGGTGATCTCACCCGACAGGGCGTTCGACTGGTCGGCGCTGCCCGCGCCCTTGAAGTTGCGCTTGCCGCTGACGCTGGCGTCGCTTTCCTTGAACAGTGACAGCGCGCCGGTGCTGGGCGGGGTGAGCGCGAAGCCGCCGCCGCTGTCGAGCTGCGAGCCGGCCGACTTGGACGCGCTGGTGCGCTCGACCAGCACGATCGTCAGCGGATCGCCGACGCGGCGCGCGCGCGTGCCCTCGTGCAGCGCGGCATAGCCGTCGCTGGCCTGAAAGATCGAGCCGTTGGCCGGCGCGATCGCTGCCGGCACGGCGGGAAGCGAGGCACTGAAGTCCTCCTTCGGCGCCTTCTTGCCGAACAGCTGCGCATGAGCGGGCTGAGCGAGGGCGATCGCCGCGACGATCGCGGCGCCGGTGAACAGGCCTGCGGCGAACTTCATCAGCTGCCCCTCAGATGTTCTGGTTGACATATTTGAGCATCTCGTCGGACGCCGAGATCATCTTCGAATTGACTTCATAGGCGCGCTGGGTCTCGATCATGTCGACCAGCTCCTCGACGACGTTGACGTTCGAGCCTTCGAGCATGCCCTGACGGATGTTGCCGCGACCGTCCTGCCCGGCGATGCCCAGATTGACCGCGCCGCTGGCCGCGGTCTCGACGAGGAAATTGTCGCCGATGGCCTGAAGTCCCGCCGAATTTGGGAAGGCCGCGATCTGGATCTGGCCGACCTGCGACGCCTCGGTCTGACCGGGGACTGTCGCGGAGACGGTGCCGTCGGTGCCGACGGTGATCGCGGTCGCGCCTTCGGGGATCGTGATGCCTGGCATCACCTGATAGCCTTCCGCCGTCACCAGCAACCCTTCGGGCGAGCGGGTGAAGTTGCCCGCGCGGGAATAGCCGAGCTGGCCGCCGGGCATCTGCACCTGGAAGAAGCCGTTGCCGTCGAGCGCCATGTCGAGCGCATTGCCTGTGGTCTGGAACGAACCCTGCGTGTCGATCCGCGCGGTGCCCTGAACGCGCACGCCGGTGCCGAGGTTGAGGCCGGTGGCGTATTGCGTTTCCGACGTGCTCGCCGAGCCGGGCGCGGTGACGACCTGATAGGCCAGCGCCTCGAACGAGGCGCGGTCGCGCTTGAAGCCGGTGGTGTTGACGTTGGCGAGGTTGTTCGAGATCACCCGCATGCGCATGTCCTGAGCGTCAAGCCCGGTGCGCGCGATGTGCATTGCTGCGGAACCCATGGGTCTAATCCTTCCCTAAATTCTTAGCTGACGCGCATCAGCGATGCGGAGCTCTCGTCCATCGTCTTGGCTTCGCGGAGCAGGTTGGCCTGCACCTCGTAGCTGCGCTGGTTCTCGATCATGTCGACCAGCGACTGGGTAAGGTTGACGTTCGACTGTTCGAGCGCGCCGGTCTGGACGCGCGCCTCCATATCGGCGGGCAGCGCGCCGCCGCCGCGGACGTGGAGCAGGTTGTCCAGCCCCTTGACGGTTTTGCTGCCCTGGTCGCTGACCATTTTCAGCTGGTCGATCACCTGTGGCGGCTGGGCCGGATCGGCGCCCGGCGGAACGATCGAGATCGAGCCGTCATCGGCGATCATGATCTTGTCGTGCGGCGGCACGGTGATGGGGCCCCCCGACCCCATCACCGGGAAACCGTCGCCGGTTTCCAAGACGCCACTCGGTGCGATGCGAAGATCACCGCGCCGCGTGTAAGCTTCGCTGCCATCGGCAGCCTGAACCGCGAGCCAGTTGTCGCCGGTGATGGCGATATCGAGCCCGCGGCCGGTCTGGACGACCGTGCCCGCGCGCCGGTCCATATCGACCACGGTCTCGGCGCTGGGCAGACGGCTGTCGTGCCCTTCGCCCTTGATCATCAACCGTTCGAAATTGACCCGGTCGGCGCGGAAGCCGATCGTGGAGGCGTTCGCGATGTTGTTCGCGATCGTCGCCTGCGCATCCATCTGGCCCTTGAGCCCCGACAGTGCGGTATAGACGAGTCTGTCCATCGCTTGTGCCTCCTAACCTGCTGAAATCAGCTGCGGATGTTGAAAATGGTCTGCGAGATCTGGCTCGCGGTATCGAGTGCCTTGGCGTTTGCCTGGAAGTTGCGCTGCGCCGCGATCAGCCCGACCAGCTCCTCGGTGATGTCGACGTTCGAGCGTTCGATCGCGCCCGACATCAGGCCGCCAAAGCCGTTCGAACCCGGCTCGCCGAGGCGCGGTTCGCCCGACAGGCCGGTCGAGGCCCAGGTCGAATTGCCGAGCTGGCGCAGGCCCGAGGGATTGGAGAAGTTCGCGAGCGCGACCTTGCCCAGCGCCTGGCTGTCGCCGTTGGAGAAGCTGGCGCGGACGGTGCCGTCCTCGCCCACGGTCACGCCGTCGAGCTGGCCGACGGCCTTGCCGTCCTGCGAGCGGTTGTTGACGCTGAACGGCGCACCGAGTTGCGTGGTGGCGCCGCCGAAGTCGAGCGAGATCGACTGTTCGGTCGTGCTGGAGCCGACGGTGAACGGCGCGAAGTCGGTCGGCGCGGTCGGCGCGGTGAGCGCGCCGCTCGAATCGAAGGTCAGCGTGATCGGCTGCGGGTTGGCCGGATCGGTGCCGAGCTGTTTGTCGCCGACAAAGGTGTAGACCGACCAGGTGCTCGGCGTCGCCGTGGTCTCACGCACGAAGTAGCTGGTCATCGTCAGCGGGTTGCCGCTGGCGTCGTAAATCGTGGTCTGGGTCGAGTTGTTGTAGGTGCCCGGATCGAACCGGTCGAACGCATAGGGCGTTTCGGGCGTGAAGCGCGACGCCTGTGACGGCACCGACGAATAGGCCGAGAGGTTGAGCGACAGCGCGACATTCTCGGTCGCTTCGGGCACACCGCTGGTCTGCGGCAGCCGCAGGCTGACGGTCGAACCGAGTCCGGTCGCGACGACCGCGCCCGAACCGTCGACCGGATAGACCTGCAGATAGCTGCCCTGCGAGTCGGTGACGTAACGGTCGCTGTCGACGAGGAAGCTGCCGTTGCGGGTGAAGTTGACACCCGCCGCGTCGAGGCCCGGCTTGACCGCGAAGAAGCCGTCGCCGGCGATCGCGATGTCGAGGCTGGACGAGGACTGCTGCATGCCGCCCTGACCGAATTGCTGACGGATCGCCTTCACCACCGTGCCCGAGCCGATCATCTGGTTCGGGTTGAGCGAGACGCTCGACGCGATGACGTCGGCGAACTCGGTGCGGCTCTTCTTGAAGCCGTTGGTCGAGACGTTCGACAGGTTGTGGCTGATCGTCGACATGTCGGTCTGCGCCGCCTGAAGACCCGAGAGCGAGGTGTAGAAGGACATTGCTTATGCTCCTTGAGAGATGCTTCAGCCGATCTTGCGGACGGCGGTGGTGGAAACCTGACCGATGCCGGGCAGGGTGAGGACGGGATTGCCGTCGGCGCCCATCGCGACCGCGGTCACGGGCGCCCAGACGAGCGGCTTGGCGGTCACGGAGCCGCCATCGGCGTTCTGCGCGGCGACACGGATCTTGAACGGGCCATCGCCGGCGGGCTCGCCGGTGTCGGTCTTGCCGTCCCATTCGAACTCCAGCTGGCCCTTGGGCGCCTTGCCGAGCGAGACGTTCTTCAGGATCTCGCCGTTTGGCCCCTCGATCACGACGTTGACCTCGTTGGCGTCGGCGCCGAGCTCGATCACGCCGCCCAGCGAACCGTCGGTGCGCGGATAGGCGGTGCTGCCTTCGGTCAGCACGGTACGGCCGACCCACGAAACGAGGTCCGTGGTGGTCGTCCCGCCGAGTTTCGCGGCGATCGCCTGAAGCGTCGTGTTCATCTCGCTGATGCCGGCGAGCGACGAGAATTGCGCCATCTGGGCGACCATCTGCGTATTGTCGACCGGATCGAACGGATCCTGATTCTTCATCTGCGCGGTCATCAGCGTGAGGAAGTCGGACTGATCCATCGCTTCCGAACCGAGCTTGTTCGTGTTCGTCGTGCTGGTTCCGGTGCGGTTGATGCCCAGTTTGGTCATCGTGGCGTCAAAGCTGGTGGCCATTAGCTGCGTCCCAGGTTGAGCGTCTGGGTGATCAGCGTCTTCGCCGTCTGCATCACTTCGACATTGTTCTGATAGGTGCGGGCGGTCTCCATCATGTCGACCAGCTCGCGGGTCTCATCGACCGCGCTTTCCCAGATGTTGCCATCCTTGTCGGCCATCGGGTTGCCGGGGTCGTAGCGCTTGGTCGGCGCCTCGCCCGCGGTGACGACGCTTTCGACATCGACCGTGGCGAGGTTGTTCGCGGCGTCGAAGGCGGTGCGGAACACCGGCTTCTGCGTGCGATAGGCCTCGGCCGCCGACGACGCGACCTGGCCGACATTGGCGAGGTTCGACGCGGTGGTGTTCATCCGCACGAGCTGCGCCGACATGGCGCGGCCCGCGACCTGAAAGATGCTGAGCGGCTGATCGGCCATGGATTATTCTCCCTTCAGCGCGCGGGTGATGGTGGAGATGCGCCCGTTCAGGAACGCGAGCGTCGTCTGGTAAGCGACGGCGTTCTCGGCGAAGGCGGTCTGCTCGGTCGCGAGCTCGACGGTGTTGCCGTCGAGGCTGGGCTGGAGCGGGATGCGGAACTTGGTCGCGCCCTCGATCGGATCGACGCCTTCCATACCGGGCGTCTCAACCGCGTTCAGCGCTTCCTTGAAGTCGATGTCCTTGGCCTTGTAGCCGGGCGTCGAGGCGTTCGCGATGTTCGACGCGAGCACGCCCATGCGCTGCGAGCGCACCGCGAGCGCCGCACCGTGCACCCCGAAAAGACTGTTGCTACCCATGCTATGCGTCCTCCGCACATTTGTTCGCGGCCTTCCTAGCAATGGGCGTGCCAGTTTCCGGGTTTGCGGCTGAAATCGGCCGAATTGCCGGGAAGCGTCGAGGGAGCGGCAAGATGTTGCCGGTGGCGGCAATCGATTTTGCCGGTTTTGCCGGTTGCCGCCGCCGCATGGCGCGAGCCGGCCTCGAACAAGCGCGGGAAGGGCAATTGGCCCGGCGCTTGCAACGTATCGCGCATGAACATTGCCGCGCTTTCCCAACCAGCCACCGCCGCGACGGTGCTCGTCCCCGGCACCTTCCTCGATCCGCTCGCGATCGGGATCGTGCTGGGCGGCACCGCGCTGACCGTCGTGCTGCGCAATCGCATGGGCGATGTCGGCCGGGCGCTGGCGGCGACAGCCGTGCTGTGGCGCCGTCCGTTCAGCGCCGATGCGCTGCTCGGGCAGATCGCCGCGCAAGAGCGAATCGCACATCGTCACGGCTTGTTCTCGCTCGACCGCGCGGTGATCGGGGATCCCGATATGGCGGCGGCGATCGAGGCGGCGGTGGACGGCGCGACGCCCGATCAGGTGGAGCGGCTGGTGTGCGATCGCGTGAGCGCGCGCGCCGAGCGGCATCGAGCCGCCATCGAGGTATGGACCGGAGCGGCCGAGGCAGCGCCGGCGATGGGGTTGATCGGTACGATCCTGGGCCTCGTCCAGATGTTCGCGTCGATGCAGGATCCAGAGACGATCGGTGCGGCGATGGCCGTCGCGCTGCTCGCCACGCTCTATGGCGCGCTGGTCGCCAATCTGCTCGCGATGCCGGTAGCGTCGCGGCTCAAGCGGCTCGCGCGCGCTGAGGCCGCCGAACGGTTGCGGCTCGCCGCGCCGCTCGCGCATCTCGCGACGCTCGAGCGCGCGCGCAAGCGGGAGATCGCGGCATGACCGCGCGTGTCTCCGCGGACATGTGGGACGAGATCGCTCCCGCGCGCTCGGTATGGGTGATCACCCTTGCCGACCTTGCGCTGTTGCTGGTCGGATTCTTCGTGCTGCTTCAGGCCAACCGCGAACTCGACCGCGAAACCTTGCTCGCGGGGCTACGCGCTGGCTTTGGGATCGAGGACACCGCGCCCGCGCCGATGGCGGTCGCGATGGCGCGGGTCGAGGGGTTCACCGAAGGATCGGCGGAAGCCGACCCGCGCGGCGCGATTCTGTGGGCGCAGGATGCGGCACGCGACAAGCGCACGCGCATCACCATCACCGGATCGACCGACGGCGCGCGCGATGTGGACGCCATGACCGGCAGCGCCGCCATCCTCGCCGCCGACCGTGCGCGCGCCGTTGCCGCCGTGCTGGTGCGCAGCGGTGCGGCCGATCCGTCGCGCATCGTCATCGTCACCGACCCCGGCAAGCGCCGGGCCGTCACCCTTTCCGTCGGCTTTGCCGGCGACGTAAATTGAAGTGGAGACCGTTATGATCGCCATTCTCCTGCCCGCGCTGGTCGGCGGCGCAAACCCCGCCGGCTTCCAGTCAACCGAAACGCTTGACCGGCTGGTGGAGCAATTCGCGGGCGCGCCGATCGGTATGGAAGGCGGCGCGCGCGCGCCGGTGGACAAGCGCCTGAAGCTTGCCGTTTGCGACGCGCCGCAACTGAGCTGGCGCTCGGCGGCGGAGGATGCGGTGGTGATCCGCTGTCAGGGACCGCAGCAATGGCGCGTGTTCGTGCCGGTCAACGCGCTGCCCAAACCCGTCGCGCCGGCGGTTACCGCGATGCCGTTCCCCGCGGTGGTTAAGCCCGCGACGGTCATCAAGCGCGGCGATCCGGTGATGATCGAGGCGGGTTCCGCCGGCTTTTCGATCAGCCGCGAGGGACTGGCGATGGCCGATGCCGCCGTCGGCGCTCGGGTGCTGGTGAAAGTCGACGACAAGCGTCCGCCCGTCGCCGCGATCGCGCTCGAACCGGGCCGTGCGCGGCTGCCCGGATTCGGCGAGTGATTTTTTGCTAAAGTTCGTCGCGACACGGCCGTTCTTGCGTATGTCCGCAGAATAAAGGGTTGCAGACATGGTTGATCCAGTCGGCTTCAAGCCTGCTTCAATTGCCGACCGGCGCCTGACGCCGGTAGCTCCGGCCGCGCCTGTGAAGGCGGCGGACGGCGTGACGCAGGCTGCCCAGACCAGCACTGCCGCTTCGATTACTCAGGCTGCCGCTGCGAGCGCGCCGGTCGATGCCGAACGCGTCGCGCGGATTAAGAAGGCGATCGCGGACGGCAAGTTCCCGCTGGTCCCCTCGACCGTCGCGGACCGGCTGCTCGCGCTCAAGCTCCAGTGGAATCCGAATGACCCGGCGTGACGCCCTGATCCGCGTGATCGACGCGCTGCATGCTGAGATCGACGCATTGAAGGCGAACGACGTCGCCGCGCTTGAGCGTGCGACGCGCGAAAAGCTGATCGGGATCGAGGCGGCGGGGGCCGCCAATGACGACGATCCGGCGCTCTCGCCCGAATTGAAGGCGCTGGCCGAGGAGGCGCACCGCCTCAACGAGACCTGCCGAATCTACGTCAACCTGATGGCCGCCAATGTGCGGCGGCGGTTGCAGACGCTGACCGGCAATAATTTGCCGTCCTACCGGCCCGGTGTTGCCGGAAGCTTTGCCTGATTGGCGTCGCTGACGCGACGCGTGCCGCTCCAGCCCGCTCCCCCACCCGGCCACCCATAGGGTAGCTT
>DATIGZ010000058.1:0-8189 GCA_035481255.1 Sphingomonas sp.
GGGAGCGGGCCGGTGCCGCATAACTGGCATCACGCGTGGTCGATGACGATGCCGTCGATCTCGTTCGCGACATCCTCGAGCGCGTCGGTGATGCGTTCGAGATGCTTGTAGATTTCGCGTGCGACGATGAACTTCATCGGATCATGGCCATAGGTTTTGAAGGCGCGCTTGATTCCGGCGTCGTGAATGTCGTCGGCATGGCCTTCCATCCGCACGAGACGCTCGGTCAGCTCGTGGAGGCGCACGCCGTTCTTCGCGACGTCGCGCAGCAGCGGCATCGCTTCGGCGGTGAGGCGCGCGGCGTCGACGATGATCGCGGCCATGTCGCGCATCTCGGGCTCGAACTCGGTGACCTCGTACAGATCGACCGCGGCGGCGGCGGCCTGCATCTCGTCCACCGCGTCGTCCATCGCGCCGATCAGGCTGGTGATCGCGCTGCGGTCGAACGGGGTGAGGAAGGTCTTGCGCACCGTCTGAAGCACTTCGCGGATGATGCCGTCGGCGTCATGCTCGCGCTCCATGATCTCCCGGATATGGTCGGCGGGCGACCCGCCGCCCTGGAACAGCCGGGCGAGCGCGTCGGCCGAGGCGGTGATGGTCACCGCATGCGCCTCGAACAGCTCGAAGAAATTGCCCGTCTTGGGGAGCAGGCGCTGGAACCAGGCGAACATGTCGGAAACCCTCGATTTTTCGGCGACGGCGGTGAGCACGCCGGTGCGGCGCGCGGCCGCGTTGAACTCGGATGCGCCGAAGCTGCGGATCAGATCGGCGAGATCGGGCTCGTCCACCGCATCGGCGGCTTCGGTGAGCGTGAACCAGCGGCGCTCGCGCTGGTGCTGCTCCTTCCATTTGGGCAGCTCATGCGTGACCGCGAGCGGGAAGACGTCGACATCGACCATCAGCGAGGCGCCGTTGCCCCGCGTCTTGCGATAGCGGAACGAGCCGAGCGGCGTGGGGCAGGCGGCGCCGTGGACACCGGCTTCCTCCTCCGCCTCGCGCGCCGCGCAGGCATGCGGCGCGGAGCTGGCGGTGGCGGCGTTCCCCTTGGGGATGACCCAGCGGCCGGTTCCGCGCGACGTGACCAGAAGGATGCGCACGGGCGCATCGATGGCGGTCCCTTCGGAACGGTAAGGCAAGGCGGCGATCTGACGAATGACGGGCTCCTGTGGCTCGCGCCGATGCCCGATTTCGCTGAATGTTACAATGTTGTGACGGATCTGTGACGCCAAAGCCTGTGGATGGCGGCGGAGCGTTGCAATGCTGCGGCAACGCTACTGCTCAGGGCATTGACACACTTTTGCGACAAATTCGTGTGACAAGCTTGCCTTCCTTCCCCGGTGTTCATAGCGCGTTTCCCCATGCGAACGATTCTTACTCTTTTCGCGTCCGCGACGATGCTGGCGGCGTGCGGTGGTGGCGATGCTGCCTTGAAGAAGGGGCGCGAGGCGCCTCTGGTGACGGTGGCCGCCGTGCAGTCCGCGCGCTTCGTGGAGCGGATCGATGCGGTCGGTACCGCGCGTGCCAACGAGCAGGTGACGCTGACCGCGCCGGTGACGCAGCGGATCGTTCGCCTCAACTTCGACGACGGCGCCTATGTGTCGCGCGGGCAGGTGATCGCGGTGCTCGAAACCGCGACGCAAAATGCCCAGCTCGCTCAGGCCAATGCCCGGGCGAAGGAAGCCAATCAGCAGCTTCAGCGGCTTGAAGCGCTCAAGTCCCGAGGCTTCGCGACGCGCAGCGCGGTGGACACACAGGTGGCGCTGGCCGGACAGGCTGCGGCGCAGGCGGCCGAGGCGCGGGCGGGGATCGCCGATCGCGTGGTGCGCGCGCCGTTCGGCGGCTGGGTCTCGCTGCGCAACATCTCGGCCGGCGCGGTGATCACCGCCGGGACCGAGATCGTGACGGTAAGCGATGTGAGCCGGATCAAGCTCGATTTTCCGGTGCCGGAGACCCTGCTGGCTCAGCTGAAGCCGGGCCAGCCGATCATCGCGGTCGCGGCGGCGTATCCGGATCAGCCGTTCCGCGGCACGGTCGATACGATCGACCCGGTGCTCAATCCGCAGACCCGCGCCGCCACCGTACGCGCGGTGCTGGCGAATGGCGACCGCAGGTTGAAGCCCGGCATGTTGCTGACGGTGGCGATCGAGGCGGCGGCACGGACCGCGCCCGCGGTGCCCGAACTGGCGCTGGTGGGAGAGGGCGAGAACCGCTTCGTCTTCACCGTCGAAAACGGCAAGGCCAAGCGCATTCAGGTCCGTACCGGGCTGCGCCAAAACGGCATGGTCGAGATCGTGGAGGGACTGAGCGCCGGTCAGCGCGTGGTGACCGAGGGCGTGGTCAAGATCGCCGACGGCCAGGCGGTGCGCACGGGCGGGGCGGGTAACGCCACGCCGAAGTCGGGCGGCAACGCGGCACCCAAGGCTGGCGGCAAGGCGAGCTGATGCAGCTTTCCGACGTCTCGGTCCGGCGGCCGGTTTTCGCCGCCGTCCTTTCGATCCTGCTGACGATCGTCGGAGTGGTCGCGTTCCTGAGCTTGTCGGTGCGCGAATATCCCGACACCGACCCGCCGGTCGTGTCAGTCGAGACCACCTATACCGGCGCCGCGGCCAGCGTGGTCGAGGCGCGGATCACCCAGCCGATCGAAGAAGCGCTGTCGGGCATCGAGGGGATCGAAACGATCACTTCCCGCTCGCGCGACGGCACGTCCGACATCTCGATCGAGTTTAGGCCCGGCCGCGACATCGATTCCGCCGCGAACGATGTGCGCGACCGCGTGGGCAGCGTGACCGAGGACCTGCCCGAAGAGGCGCTGGCCCCCGAGGTGCGCAAGGTCGATGCCGACAGCTCGCCGATCCTGTTCCTCGTCGTGTCGCGGCCCGGCTGGTCGCGGCTCGAACTCTCCGACTATGTCGATCGCAATCTGGTGGACCGGTTCAGCACGATCGACGGTGTCGCGCGCGTGTTCGTCGGCGGCGAAGCGCGCCCGTCGATGCGCGTGTGGCTCGACGCCAACAAGCTCGCCGCGTTCCAGCTGACTCCGTCCGACGTCGAGAGCGCACTGCGCACGCAGAATGTCGAGCTGCCCGCCGGGCGCATCGAATCGCAGCAGCAGAACGTCACGCTGCGCGTTGACCGTCCCTTCGCATCCGCCGAGAGCTTCACTAGCCTGGTGGTCGGGCGCGGGCCTGACGGCTATCAGGTCAAGCTGGGCGATGTCGCCAAGGTCGAGCAAGGCGCGGAGAACCCCTACACCACGTTCCGCATGAACGGGCAGTCGGCGGTGGGCCTCGGCATCGTGCGCCAGTCCGGCGCGAACACGCTGGCGGTGGCTGACGCAGCGAAGCAGGCCGCGGCTGAGCTCGATCTTCCCGAAGGCATGACGATCACCGTCGGATCCGACGATTCGCAGTTCATCGGCCGCGCGATCGAGGGCGTGTGGCACACGCTGGCCGAGGCCGCGGTGCTGGTGGTTCTGGTGATCTTCCTGTTCCTCGGTTCGTGGCGCGCGACGATCATCCCCGCGGTCACGGTGCCGATCTGTCTGCTCGGCGCATTCGCGGTGTTGTGGGCGTTCGGCTTCTCGATCAACTTGCTGACGCTGCTCGCCTTCGTGCTGGCGATCGGTCTGGTGGTGGACGACGCGATCGTCGTGCTCGAGAACGTCTATCACCGCATTGAAGAAGGCGAGCCACCGCTGGTGGCCGCGTTCAAGGGCACGCGGCAGGTGGGCTTCGCGGTCATCTCCACCACGCTGGTCGTATGCGCGGTGTTCGTGCCGATCTGCTTCCTTGCCGGCCAGACCGGCCTGCTGTTCCGCGAGCTGGCGGTGGCGATGATCGGCGCGGTCGCCTTTTCGGGTTTCCTCGCGCTCAGCCTGACGCCGATGATGTGCTCGAAGATCCTGCGTCAGGAGAAGCGCGGGCGCTTCACCGGGTGGGTGGACGACAAGTTCCAGAAGCTGGAGGGCTTTTACGGCCGCTGGCTGGACAAGGCGATCAGCCGGCCGCTGGTCCCGATGATCGGCGTGTTGCTGTTCCTGGGCGTCGCGGTGGGCGGCTTCCTGACGCTCCAGTCCGAGCTGGTGCCGGCCGAGGATCAGGGCGTCGCGCAAGTGCAGCTGAGCGCACCCGAGGGCACCGGCTTCGACCAGATGGACCGCTATGTCGTCCAGACGCAGGAGAAGCTGCTGCCGCTGCTCAATGAGGGTGCGGTGCGCACGGTGATCAGCCGCACGCCGGGCGGGTTCGGTGCGAGCGACGACTTCAACAGCGGCATGTTCATCGTCTTCCTCAAACCATGGGAAGAGCGCGAGACGACGACTCAGCAGGTTGCGCAACAGATCAACCGCATCCTGGCCGACGAGCCGGCGGTGCGCGGCAACGCGCAGGTGCGGTCGGCACTGGGACGCGGGCGCGGACAGCCGATCGGTTTCGTTCTGGCGGGCACGACCTATGAGGATCTGGCCAAGGCGCGAGACCGCATTCTGGCCGCCGCAGCGCAGAATCCGGGGATCATCAACCTTGATTCCGATTACAAGGAAACCAAGCCGCAGCTGCGTGTCGAGGTGGACACGAAGCGTGCCGGGGATCTGGGCGTGTCGGTCAACGACGTCAGCCAGGCGCTGCAGACACTGCTCGGGTCGCGGCGCGTGTCGACCTATGTCGACCGGGGTGAGGAATATCGCGTGATCGTGCAGGCCGACGCGGCGGGCCGCGCCACGCTGAACAATCTCGCGACCATTCAAGTGCGTGCGCGTGACGGATCGCTGGTGCCGCTGTCCAACCTCGTCACCACGCGCGAAGTGTCGGGTCCGCGCGACCTTGGCCGCTACAATAAGCTGCGCGCGATCACCCTGTCGGGCGGCGTCGCGCCGGGTTACTCGCTGGGGCAGGCGCTGACCTTCCTGCAGGAGCAGGCGGCGGCATCACCCGAGGTGATCGCGGTCGGCTATCGCGGCGAGAGTCAGGCGTTCGTCGAAACCGGCGGATCGATCCTGCTGGTCTTCGGCCTGACCATCCTGATCGTCTATCTGGTGCTGGCCGCGCAGTTCGAGAGTTTCGTCCATCCGGGCGTGATCATCATGACCGTGCCGCTGGCGGTGGCGGGCGGCATCCTCGGCCTTGCGGTGATGGGCAAGACGCTGAACCTCTACAGCCAGATCGGCATCGTCATGCTCGTTGGCCTTGCCGCGAAGAACGGCATCCTGATCGTCGAGTTCGCCAACCAGCTGCGCGACGAAGGCAAGTCGATCGCCGAGGCGATCCGGCAGGCCTCCGCACGCCGCCTGCGCGCGATTCTGATGACGTCGATCGCGATGGCCGCGGGCGCGGTGCCGCTGATGTTCGCGAGCGGCGCGGGCGCCGCGGCGCGGCAGGCGATCGGCGTGGTGATCGTGTTCGGCGTCATTCTGGCGACGCTGATCACCCTGTTCCTGATCCCGATCCTCTACAGCAGGCTTGCGAAATGGACCGGCTCGCCCCAAGCAGTCAGCCGCGAGCTGGAGGCGGCCATGGCCGAACCCCAACCCGCCGAGTAACGCCTGCGTAAACCTCGTCCGGTAGAGGGGTTCGATGGAGATTGCGTCCAAGGGTCAGTTGCGCCTCGCCTATTTGCGCTGGGCGATCGTCACGGTGCCGTTCGTCCTGCTGCTGGGTTTCGCATCGGGGCGGCTGTTCCCGAGTGGCGACGAGAATGAGTGGTATCAGCTGCTCGTAAAGCCCGCCGAGACTCCGCCGGGCTGGGTGTTCCCGGTCGCGTGGACGGCGCTCTATGTGCTGCTGGGACTGGCGCTCGCGCTGATCGTCAATGCGCGCGGATCGCGGTTGCGGCGGCCGGCGCTGATCCTGTTCGCGGTGCAGTTGGTGGCGAACCTCGCCTGGTCGCCGGTCTTTTTCGGCTATCATCAGGTCTCGGCGGCGTTGCTGCTGATCGTGGTGATCTTCGTGCTGGCGCTGGCGACGACCTTTGTTTTCGGGCGGATCCGCAAGGGCGCGGCGTGGCTGATGGTGCCCTATCTGGCGTGGCTGTGCTTTGCCGGAATCCTGAACTACAAGATCGACAGGCTGAACCCGAACGCGGAAACACTTGTGCCCGCCGCGGCGACACCCCAGATGTCCATCTGAAACACCGAGATTTTGGGCCTGAACTGACATGCAGAGCGACAACCGCATTTTCGACGATTTCGTGAAGTTCGTGAACGGCGCGGCCGGCACCATGGCGGGCATGGCCCGTGAGGGTGAGTCGGCGGCGCGTGAGCGCTTCAAGGGATTTGTCGGGGGCATGGACTTCGTCGCGCGCGACGAGTTCGAGGCGGTGAAGGCGATGGCCGCGGCTGCGCGTGACGAGAATGATGCGCTGAGGGCGCGGATCGAGGCGCTTGAGGCGAAGCTGGGCGGTGCTGCGGCGGCGAAACCCGCGCCGGCGGCTGCCCCCAAGGCCACTAAGCCGAAAAAGGGTGCGGCAGGCGCATAAACGGCGCTTTTCCACACCTATTTAGGCGCGATTTACCATAACCCGCTTGTGCGGCGCAGCGTCGCAAGGCACCCATGCGCACAGGCAAGGGCCGGGCGGAGGACGACCGGATGCTCGATGAGAGCGAATATGAGCGCGACGATGCCGCGCCGATCGACATGCTGGAAACCTATTACGCCGCCCATGGCTGGAGCCATGAGCGCGAGGACGACGAGATCGTCGCCCGCGTAAAGGGCAGCTGGACTGAATATGAGCTTCGCGCCATCTGGCGCGAGGACGACGGCGTGCTCCAGTTCCTGGGCTTTCCAGACGTGCGCGTGCCCGACGAGCGGCGCGGCGACATCTATGAAGCGATCGGGCTGGTCAACGAGCAGCTGTGGATCGGTCATTTCGAGCTGTGGTCGTCGAGCGGCATCCTGCTGTTCCGTCACGCGGCGATGATCCCGGGCGATGACGGCGCGTCGATGACTCTCGCGCAGACCGAATTGCTGGTCGAAAGCGCGATCGACGAGTGCGAGCGTTTCTATCCCGTATTCCAGTTCGTGCTGTGGGGCGGGAAGAGCCCCAAGGAAGCGCTGGCGGCGGCGCTGATCGAGACGCAGGGCGAGGCTTAGAGCCCCGAAGGCCTGCCCGGATCGCGGCAAACTAAGGTAACCTACTTTTAAGGCGGGATGGGCAATCAGGCGGAAGTGTCTGAATTTGCACCACTGCGGGTGCCTCAAACGCATCGCCGCATATTGAACATTGTCCCTGTGCCCGGCAGGCGGGTTCGAGTGGCGGTGCTGTCCCTGCTTCTGGCCGTGGCGGTAGCGCTGCTGATTGCGGCGAAGCGGAACCAGCCGCCCGCGACGCCTGGCGGACCCGCCATCGCGCTCCCGTTCCAAGCCGACCTGGTCAGCCATGCCGGCGCCGGGATGCCGGGGGCGATCTACAGCAACTCGCGCGAGGCGCTGGAACTGGCCGTTGCGCGCGGGCACCGCAAGATCGAGATCGACCTGATCGAGACAAGCGACGGTGTAGTCGTCGCCGCGCATGACTGGGACCGGACCTATCTCGAGCTGCATCCGGCCCCCTCGATCGGGGTCCGCTTGCGATCGCTGGTCGGGATTGCGCCGAACCATGCCGAGTTCATGGCACAGCCGATGCGTGGCGGCCTCACGCCGTTCGACGCGTCCTATCTGGCGGCGTGGCTGACGCGTCACCCTCAGGTGCGGATCATCACGGACGCGAAGGGGGACAATCTGGAGACGCTGCGCAAGCTGCTTGTCGCCGGGGTTCCCCGGTCGCAGCTTGTGGCGCAAATCTATGCGCGCGGTGAGTTGGCCGGCGCGCGCGCGCTGGGCTTCGAGCGGATCATCTACATCCTGCACCGGGACCCGGATGTGGCGCTTTCCGATGTGATCGACTTCGCGCAAAGGCACGGCTTGGTCGTGACGATCCCCGAGGCGCGCGCGTCGTTCGAGGTAATCGACCAGTTCAAACGGGGTGGCGTGCCGCTGTACATCCATACAATAAACGACCCCGGCATGGCGCAACGGATGATCGAACGGGGCGCTGCGGGCGTCTATACCGACTTTCTGTATAATCCCGGCTCATAGTTCTTCCCTTCGGATCGAGGCCCCGGCGTGACCCTTCCCCAAACCCTCTGGCTGATCGGCTGCGGCAATATGGCGGGCGCGATGCTGCGCCGGTGGATCGCGGCGGGGACGGTGCGGGGC
>DATIGZ010000059.1:0-2721 GCA_035481255.1 Sphingomonas sp.
GCACAGCAAGGCGGAACAACTCGCGCGAGCCGGTATGAACCACCCAATGCAGCGCCATCGGGATCACCTTGCGGGCGACCAGCAGCATCACGACAAGGAAGCCGGCGATCTTGAACCCGGTCTGAGCGAGCGGCACCAGCAGAGCGGACCAGGTCGTCGGCGTATCGCCCTTCACCACCTCAGCCAGCGCGGGAAGCAGCACCAGCGCGAGAACCATCACCAGATCCTCGACGATCAGCCAGCCGACCGCGATCCGCCCCCTCTCGGTATCGACGATGCCGAACCCTTGCAGCGCACGCAGCAGCACGACCGTGCTGGCGACCGAGAGCGCGAGGCCGAAGACGAAGCCGGCGAGCGGATCCCAGCCCATCGTCCAGCTCAGCCCCATGCCCATCGCCGTCGCCACCGCGATCTGACCGATCGCGCCTGGTACCGCGACATTCTTCACCGAAAGCAGGTCGCGCAGCGAGAAATGCAGGCCGACGCCGAACATCAGGAGGATCACGCCGATCTCGGCGAGTTCGGCAGCAAGGTCGCCGTCTCCGACGAAGCCCGGCGTGTAGGGGCCGACCATGATCCCGGCGAGCAGATATCCGGCGATCGGCGAGACCTTCAGCTTATGGGCGATCGAACCCATGATGAAGGCGATGACGAGACCGGCAACGATGGTGGCGATGAGCGGCGTGTGGTGCATAGGCAATAGTGTCCCTGTTTGATGCCCGGGCCGTCGATACGGCCCGGGTGGCGGCTCACTCGGTCGTCGCGCCGACCAGTGCCGCGGCGACCGCGGCGCTGCCGGCAATCCCGCTCCAGATCGCGGGTGCGAACCACCAGGGCGGCCGCTTGTTGCGTGGCTTTTCCATGACATTCTCCCAATATCGCCGCCCGCGGGCGGCGGGTTGGCAAGGGAAGGTCAGGGAAGCGGCGGTCCACGCGGGCTGCCGTCCAGAACGGGGAAAGACGGCAGCGCCGGGGCTGCGGTCAACGGCTCGGGAGAAAGGGGAAGGCCATATGCCGGTGCCGCGGGCGCGGCAGGCAGCGGTGCGACGGCGACGGTATTGCCCTGCCCGCTCGGTGGCTCATCGTCGCGGCGGACGCTCTCGATCGCGGCGCGCGGCTGAGCGCGGCTGGGCTGGAGCGCAACCGCCGTCGTCGCGGGATTGAATGCCGAACCGAGCGCCGTCGAGCGCGGCAAGCCGCCGGGCATCAGCGAGGACAGCAAGGCGGTAGCGAGCGCGAGCCAGAGCGACGCGATGTAGAGCGGCAGTTGCAGCCGCTTCATCTTCGCTGTCGGGGTTTTCCGGTTCGCCACAGGGCGAAAATAGTGCGACTCGGCTGAAATACAACGCGCGGAAACGAAACGGGGCGCGGAAAGCATAGCCTTCCGCGCCCCGCGCTGTTCGTCAGACGACGCGGCTTATTCGGCCGCGGCGACTTCCTTCGACGGGCGCGGATCGCGGCGCTCGGCGATGCGCGCCGACTTGCCGGTGCGGCCACGCAGATAATAGAGCTTCGCACGACGCACGACGCCGCGACGGACGACTTCGATGCTGTCGATGTTCGGCGAATAGAGCGGGAAGACGCGCTCGACGCCCTCGCCGAACGAAATCTTGCGAACGGTGAAGTTGCTGCCCATGCCCTTGTTGGCGCGGGCGATGCAGACGCCTTCATAGTTCTGAACGCGGGTGCGCTCGCCTTCGACGACCTTCACGCCGACCTTGAGCGTGTCGCCGGGGCGGAAATCGGGGATCTTCTTGTCGGCCAGGAACTTCGCGACGTTCTCGGCCTCGATCTGCTGGATGAGGTTCATCTCATTCGTCCTTCTTTTGCCGCGCGCCAGAGGGAGACTGGACCCGAGCGCCCTCATGGCGCTCCCAAAGATCCGGCCTCCTTAGCCGTGTATCGATCTCCGCCTGTTGCTTTCGCCAGGCCGCGATCTTCGCATGATCCCCCGATCGCAGCACTTGCGGGATCGTGCGCCCTTCCCATTCGACGGGCCGGGTATATTGCGGATATTCGAGCAAGCCGCTTTCGAAGCTTTCCTCGACCCCGCTGGAAGGCGCGCCCATTACGCCGGGAAGCAGCCGAATGCAAGCGTCAAGCAGGACCAGCGCGCCCATCTCTCCGCCCGAGAGGATATAGTCGCCGATCGAGACGGGTTCGATGCCGCGCGCCTCGAACAGACGCTCGTCGAACCCCTCGAACCGGCCACACAGGATCGACACGCCGGGACCAGCCGCCAGTGCCCGCACGCGCTGCTGCGTCAGCGGCGCGCCGCGCGGGGTCATCGCCAGCATCGGACGGTCATAGCCGACGCTGTCGCACGCGGCGGCGAGGATGTCCGCCTTGAGCACCATCCCCGCCCCGCCGCCCGCCGGCGTATCATCGACCGTGCGATGCTTGTCGGTGGCGAAATCGCGGATCTGGACGGTGTCGAGCGACCATTTCCCCTCGCCCAGCGCACGCCCGGCGATCGAGGTGCCGAGCGGGCCCGGAAATATCTCCGGATAGAGGGTCAGGACGGTCGCGGTGAAACTCATTGCGTCAAATGGTCCAGTCTTCGATGCGAAGCCCGGGCACGTCCCGGAAGTCGCGAACATTATGCGTCACCAGCGCCGCACCCAGCGCGAGCGCATGGGCTGCGATCAGCCGGTCGAACTTGCCCCGCGCTTTCCGCGCCGCCGGGAAACGCTGCGCGGCGGCGGTGTCGAACGGCAAGAC
>DATIGZ010000060.1:0-7077 GCA_035481255.1 Sphingomonas sp.
TCGAAGGCCGTGCTCAAGGTGTTCGTCGACCTGCACAAGCAGGGGCTGCTCTATCGCGACAAGCGCCTGGTGAACTGGGATCCCGGCCTCGGCACCGCGATCAGCGATCTCGAGGTCGAGACCAGGGAGGTCGCGGGCAAGTTCTGGCATCTGCGCTATCCGCTCGCGGACGGATCGGGCTTCATTCAGGTCGCGACCACGCGGCCCGAGACGATGCTGGCCGACATGGCGGTCGCGGTGAACCCCGAGGATGCGCGCTACAAGGCGCTGATCGGTCAGCAGGTGCGCTTGCCGATCACCGGCCGCCTGATCCCGATCGTCGCCGACGAACATGCCGACCCCGAACTCGGTTCGGGCGCGGTCAAGATCACGCCGGGGCATGATTTCAACGACTTCGAGGTCGGCCGCCGCGCCGGGATCGAGGCGCGCGACATGCTCAACATGCTCGACGCCAAGGCGGCGGTTTGCCAGACGTCCGATGGGCTGATCCCCGCCGAGCTGATCGGCCTCGACCGCTTCGTCGCCCGTGACCGCGTGGTCGAGCGGCTCAAGGCCGAAGGCTTCCTGGTCCCGCACGTCGACAAGGACGGCGAGGAGCACGACGCCGAGCCGCGCAAGATCCAGACCCCGTTCGGCGACCGTTCCAACGCGGTGATCGAGCCGTGGCTGACCGACCAATGGTATGTCGACGCCGCGACGCTGGCGAAGCCCGCGATCGAAGCGGTCCGCTCGGGCGCGACCAAGGTCGTGCCGAAGAGCTGGGAAAAGACCTATTTCAACTGGATGGAGAACATCCAGCCCTGGTGTGTCAGCCGCCAGCTGTGGTGGGGGCACCGGATTCCGGCGTGGTATGCCGAGGATGGTGGAATCTTCGTCGCCGAGACCGAAGCCGAGGCACAGGCGCAGGCGGGCGAGGGCGTTGCCCTGAAGCAGGACGAGGACGTCCTCGACACCTGGTTCTCCTCGGCGCTCTGGCCCTTCGCGACGATGGGCTGGCCCGAGACGACCGACCCGACGCTGGGTGGCCGCTACCCCAATGATGTGCTCATCTCCGGCTTCGACATCCTGTTCTTCTGGGATGCGCGGATGATGATGCAGGGTTTGCACTTCATGAAAGAAGTGCCGTTCAAGACCCTGTATCTCCACGGACTTGTCCGCGCGGCCGACGGCGCGAAGATGTCCAAGTCCAAGGGCAATGTCGTCGATCCGCTGGGCCTGATCGACCAGTATGGCGCGGACGCGCTGCGCTTCTTCATGGCGGCGATGGAGAGCCAGGGCCGCGACGTGAAGATGGATGAGAAGCGGGTCGAGGGCTATCGCAACTTCGCGACCAAGCTGTGGAACGCCGCGCGCTTTGCCCAGTCCAACGGGATCAAGGCCAGCGAGCATATCGAACCGCCCGTCGCGACGCTCGCGGTCAACAAGTGGATCGTCGCGGAGACGGTGGCGACCGTGCAGGCGATGGACCTTGCCTTTGCCGACCATCGCTTCGACGAGGCGGCCAACGCGATCTACCAGTTCACCTGGAGCCGCTTCTGCGACTGGTATCTCGAGCTCATCAAGCCGGTGCTCCAGACCGAGGGCGCGGAAGGTGCCGAGGAAACCCGCCTCGTCGCCGGCTGGGTGCTAGACCAGATCCTCGTTCTGCTCCACCCGTTCATGCCCTTCATCACCGAAGAGCTGTGGTCGAAGCTGGGCGATCGCCCGGACTATCCGCTGATTACCGCGAAATGGCCGATGGCCGACGCCCGCGCGCTCGATCCGGAGGCGGTCAAGGAGGTCGACTGGCTGATCCGGCTGGTGAGCGAGCTGCGCGCCGCGCGGACCGAGCTCAACGTGCCCCCCGGCGCGCGCCTGCCGTTCCATGTCCGCGATGCGCATGCTGATACGGACGAGCGCCTCGCCCGGCAGGACGCGGTGCTGGGCCGTCTCGCCCGCGTCGACCGTGCCGGTGGCGATGCGCCAGCCGGTGGCGCGCTGCAGATCGTGGTGGACGAGGCGACCTTCGTCCTCCCGCTTGAGGGCGTGATCGACCTCGACGCCGAGCGCGCCCGCCTGACCAAGGCGATCGCCGCGGCGGAGAAGGAGCGCGACAGCCTCAACAACCGCCTCTCCAACCCGGCCTTTGCCGAAAAGGCCAAGCCGGAGGCGGTCGAGAAGGCTCGCGCCGACCATGCCGAGAAATCCGCCGAGGCGGCACGGCTTCAGGCGGCGCTGGGACGGCTGGGATAGGGTGCCGCCGCCGGGCAAGAGCCGCGACCTGACGCAGGGGCCGATTGGCCGGACCCTGTTGCTGTTCGCGTTGCCGACGCTCGGCTCGAACATCCTCCAGTCGCTCAACGGATCGATCAACTCGATCTGGGTCGGACGCTTTCTCGGCGAGCAGGCGCTCGCCGCGACCAGCAACGCCAACATCATCATGTTCCTGATGTTCTCGGCGGTGTTCGGTTTCGGCATGGCCGCGACCATCCTGATCGGCCAGTCGATGGGGCGTCACGATGTCGAGGCGGCGCGCCGCGCGTTCGGTTCGGCGATCGGGCTGGTCACGGGCGGCGCGCTGCTGATCGCGATCCTCGGCTGGCTGTTCACCCCGCAGATCCTCGACCTGCTCGCAACGCCGGGTGAGGCGAAGGGCATGGCGCAGGCTTATCTGCGCGTCATCTTTCTCGGTTTGCCCTTCTCGATGTTCGGCGTGCTCATCCAGATGAGCCTGCGCGGAGCCGGCGATTCGCTCACCCCGCTGTGGTTTATGCTGCTCAGCGTCGTGATCGATTCGGTCTTCAACCCGCTGCTGATCGCTGGAATCGGACCGTTCCCGCGCATGGGGATCGCCGGCTCCGCCACCGCGACCTTGCTCGCCGGCATCGTCTCGTCGCTGGGCCTGCTGATCTATGTCTATGCCCGCGATCTGCCGATCCGGCTGCGCGGGCGCGAGCTTCGCTACCTGTTTCCCGAACGCGCGCTGGTCGGCACCATCGTCGCCAAGGGGTTGCCGATGGGCGCGCAGATGCTCGTCATGTCGACCGCCGGCCTGTCGATGGTCGGTCTCGTCAACCGGCTCGGCGTCGATACCGCCGCGGCCTATGCCGTGTCGCAGCAGCTGTGGACCTATATCCAGATGCCGGCGATGGCGATCGGCGTCGCGGTGTCGAGCATGGCCGCGCAGAATATCGGTGCCGGCCGCTGGGACCGGGTCGGCGCGATCACCCGCGCCGGGCTGATCTACAACACCGTGATCACGCTGTCGGTGATCGTCCTCATCATCCTGTTCGATCGCCCGGTCATGGCGCTGTTCGTCGGCGCGGACAGCGCCGCGATCCCCATCGCGCGCCATATCCAGCTGCTCGCCAGCTGGACCTTCGTCATGTTCGGAGCGACGATGGTGCTGTTCTCCACCGTCCGCGCCAACGGCGCGACGATCCCCCCGCTTGTGATCCTCGCGATCACATTGTTTCCGATCCGCCTGGGCTTCGCGGTCTTCGGGCAGCGCTGGCTGGGCAGCGACGCGCTGTGGCTGGCCTTTCCGATCGGCTCGGCCTTCTCGCTCGGCTTCGCCGCGCTCTACTATCGCTACGGCCGCTGGCGCGCCGCCGTCCTGCAGGTTCCGCCTGAACCGGACGAAGCCGCCGAGCATATGCACTCCGCCAGCGAGCCCGCCGGGCGCTTGCAACCCACGGGTTGAGGGAGCATCAGCGCGACCATGAGCCACTATCCCGCCCTTCGTCTTCGCCGAACCCGTGCCGCTGCGTGGAGCCGGCGGATGTATGCCGAAACCCTGCTGACCCCGGCGGATCTGATCTGGCCGCTGTTCGTCACCGGGGGCGACGGCGTCGAGGAACCGATCGCCTCGCTTCCCGGCGTGTCGCGCTGGTCGGTCGATCAGGTCACGGTGCGGGCGAAGGAAGCCGCCGCGCTGGGCATTCCGTGTCTCGCGCTGTTCCCGAACACGCCGCACGATCTGCGTACCGATGACGGGCGCGAGGCGCTCAACCCCGACAATCTGATGTGCCGCGCGATCCGTGCGATCAAGGACGCGGTGCCCGATATCGGCCTGCTGACCGACGTCGCGCTCGACCCTTACACCGCGCACGGCCATGACGGGCTGGTCGATGAGGGCGGCTATGTCCTCAACGACGCCACGGCCGAACTGCTCGTGGGCCAGTCGCTCAATCAGGCGCGCGCCGGGGCCGATATCATCGCGCCGAGCGACATGATGGACGGCCGTGTCGGTCTGATCCGCGAAGCGCTGGAGGGCGAGGGGCATTCCAACGTCCAGATCATGGCCTATGCCGCGAAATACGCCTCGGCCTTCTACGGCCCGTTCCGCGACGCGGTCGGCTCGCGCGGGCTGCTCAAGGGCGACAAGAAGACCTATCAGATGGACCCGGCCAATGCCGAGGAAGCGCTGCGCGAGGTCGAACTCGATCTCGACGAGGGCGCGGACAGCGTGATGGTCAAGCCGGGCCTGCCCTATCTCGATATCGTCCGACGCGTGAAGGAGCGGTTCGAAGTGCCGGTGTTCGCCTATCAGGTGAGCGGCGAGTATGCGATGATCGAAGCGGCGGCCGCAGCCGGCGCGGGGGACCGCGACGCGCTGGTGCTGGAGACGCTGATGGCGTTCAAGCGCGCGGGATGCAGCGGCGTGCTGACCTATCACGCGGCGCACGCGGCACGTCTGCTCGGCGCCTGATTTGATCGAGACCGATCGCCTGATCCTGCGCAGGCCGCGTCCGTCGGACCATGATGCGCTGTTCGCGATGTGGGCTGACCCGGCCGTGATGGCCGATCTTGGCCCGGTCAAGGACGCGGCGATGAGCGCTGCGACGCTCGCGCGGCACGACGCGTACCGGCATGAAGGCTTGGGCTTCTTCACCGTGGAGCGCAAGTCGGACTGGGCCGTGATCGGCTTTTGCGGACTCAAGCGTGGTGACGCGCCGCATCCGATCGCGGGAGAGATCGAAGCGGGTTGGATGATCGCGCGGCCCTTTTGGCGGCAGGGCTATGCACTGGAAGCGATGGTCGCGGTGCTCCGATGGGGGTGGGAGAGCTTCGACGCGCCGCGGATCGTCGCGATCACCGCCGAACGGAATCTGGCCAGTCAGGCGATGATGACGCGGCTCGGCATGGTCCGGCTGGCGGACGGTGATTTCGAACATCACGCCTTTGCGCCCGGCGATCCCTTGCGCCGGATCGTTACGTACAGCATCAATCGGTTGTGAGTGCCGCGTAGAGAAGGGGAGGCGATGAGCGCCGAAGCAATTGCCGATCCGGCGCAAGTCGAACCCACTGGTCTTCAGCGCGCCGTTGGGCCGCTGTTCGTGGTCACGATCCTGCTCGGCAGCTTCCTGCTGTTCCTTGTCCAGCCGATGATCGCGCGCATGGCGCTGCCGCGGCTCGGCGGTGCGCCGGCGGTGTGGAACAGCGCGATGCTGGTCTATCAGGCGCTGTTGCTGGGCGGGTACGCCTATGCGCACTGGCTGGGCCGCGTGCCGGTGCGGCAGCAGGCGATGATCCATCTCGCCGTGCTCGCGCTCGCGGCGCTGTGGTTGCCGATCGGGCTGATGGCGATGCAGATGCCCGCCGATGCCGAGCCGGCGGTATGGGTGCCGTGGCTGCTCGGCGCGTCGATCGGGCCGCTGTTCTTCGCGATTTCGGCACAGGCGCCGTTGCTCCAGCGCTGGTTCGCCGCCGCATCGGGCGGGCGCGATCCCTATGCGCTCTACGCCGCGTCGAACGTGGGCAGCTTCGGCGGGTTGCTCGCCTATCCGCTGCTGGTCGAGCCGGGACTTGCGCTCAACGGGCAGAGCTGGCTGTGGACCGCCGGCTATGCGCTGGTGTTCGTCGCCGTTGCGGCGTGCGCGTTGTTGCTGCCGCGCGCGGTCGCCGACGAACCGCATATCCGCACGGCCAGCCCGGCGCCGTCGCACAAGCGCGTGGCGCACTGGATCGCGCTCGCCTTCGTCCCCTCCGGCCTGATGCTGGCCACGTCGAGCTTCCTCACCACCGACATCGTCGCGGTGCCGATGCTTTGGGTGCTCCCCCTTGGTCTCTACCTCCTCAGCTTCACCATCGCCTTCGCCACCCGCCGCTGGTTCGCGGAGATTCTGACCCGCTTCGCGCCGGTGACGATCCTGATGTTCGGCGGGTTGATGATCGCCGGCCACAATGCCCATCCCGAGCTCAACGCGCTGATGGCGCTCGGTCTGTTGTTCATGGTCGCGGTGGCGCTGCATACGCATATGTACGACTTGAGGCCGGCGCCGGACCGGCTGACCGGTTTCTACCTCGCCATGTCGGTCGGGGGAGCGCTGGGCGGGGTGTTCGCCGCGCTGATCGCGCCGCTGGTGTTCGACTGGAGCTATGAATATCCGATCCTGATCCTGGCCGCGGGGCTGTTGGTGCCGCAGGCGTTCCTGCTGCCGCCGCTGACCAGGCTATGGAATGCCGGTGCGCGGGGCATGCGGATCCGTGTGTTGCTGGTGACGGTGCTGGTGGGGCTGATCGTCTGGCTCGGCCTGTTCGGTCCTGCGGCGGCGTTGGGCGACAAGTCGCTGGGCCTGCTCTATTTGGGCATCGCGGTGGTGGGCCTGCTCACCATCGGTGTCCGGTTACCCTATATGATCGTGCTGGCGGGAGCGCTGTTCCTGTTCGGCGGCTATCGTTCGCTGGCGATGAGCTGGGAAGGCGATGTGCGCACCCGCAGCTATTTTGGTGTGTACACGATCACCGACCTTTCGACCCAGAAACGGCTGGCGCACGGCACCACGCTGCATGGCGTTCAGTTGGAAGGTCATGATTTGCTGCGGCGCATGCCGACGACCTATTATGTGCCCGGATCAGGGGTCGGCCGGGGCATGATGGCGCTGGAATCGCTCTTCGGCACCGCGGCACGCGTCGGCGTGGTCGGTCTCGGCACCGGCACGCTCGCCTGCTACGCGCGGCCGGGGCAGGACTGGCGCTTCTATGAGATCGATCCTGCGGTAGTGGAGCTGGCACGCGGCCCGTTCCGCTTCCTCGAGCTATGTCTGCCCGACGCGAAGGTGATCGTTGGTGACGCGCGGTTGCGGCTGGCCGAGG
>DATIGZ010000061.1:0-1919 GCA_035481255.1 Sphingomonas sp.
ACGCTCGGCCGCCTGCAGCCCGGAGCCGCGGTCGACGAGGTTGAAGCAGCCCGAACGCTGGACGAGAACCTTGAGCAGCTTCTGCGGCGGGGCCAGCGAATACTGCGTCCACGGGCGGGGATCGTCGCCATCGACGACCGAGATGGTGCCGAGCTTGCGCGTGCAGCGCGGAACATCGGTCATCGTCTGCTCTTGCAGCTTCTGGCCGCCGCTGGGCTTGGCGAGCCGCTGCGCCTGCGCGGGCGTGGCGAGACAAAGCGCGAGCGCGGTCGTCGCGGCAACAGTCTGAAGAATACGCATGAAATAGTCCTTCCTGGCGGGACCGAACGCACCGGCCCCCTTCGATGCCGGGCCGCCGGGACCGGCCCGGCTGCACAGCTGACACACTCATGAACTGGAGGCGAGAGCCTCCCCCCTTTGAACCCGCTTACTACCAAATTGAGCGTGCGGACGTCATGCGAAAAAGCATCGGCGGGTTACTCGATCCGGTAATGCTCCTGCGCCGTGCCGTCGATCACCCAGAGATCGCCGAAATCGGCATGGGCGAGGTCGGCCGGGCGCTTGCCGCCGAGCTGCTCGACGATGTCGGTCACGGTGTTGCTGTGCCCGACAATCAGCACCGGGCCGCCCGCGGCCTTCGCCCGCGCGACGACCGCCGGGGTATCGCGCGGATCGTAGGTTTCGGGAGTCACACCGAGCGCGGCGGCGAGCGGCGCGACCGTCTGGCGCGTCCGTTTGAAGTCGCTGACATAGATCGCCTTGAGCGTGCGTCCGTAGAACCATGCCGCGAGCTGGCCGGCTCGTGCCGTGCCCTGCGGCAGCAGTTCCGGATCCTTCTCTCCGGCGGGCGTGTCGTAATGGCGGGTGACGTAGATCGGGGCTTCCTGCGCGAAGGCGGGAGCGGCGATCAGACAGGCGAGGGCGATGAACAATTTGCGCATCGGGACAGGGTGATGCGAAGGCGTGGCTTTCGCAACCCCTTCGCCCCTGCTAGGCGCGCGGAATCATGGCAACCGAACTTTCCCGTATCCGCAATTTCTCGATCATCGCGCACATCGACCATGGCAAGTCGACGCTGGCGGATCGCCTCATCCAGCGCACCGGCGGTCTGGCCGAGCGCGAGATGTCCGCTCAGGTGCTCGACAACATGGACATCGAGAAGGAGCGCGGCATCACCATCAAGGCGCAGACCGTGCGCCTCGACTGGAAGGGGCCGGACGGCAAGGACTATGTTCTCAACCTGATGGACACGCCAGGGCATGTCGACTTCGCTTATGAGGTGAGCCGGTCGCTCGCCGCGTGCGAGGGCGCGCTGCTGGTGGTCGACGCGGCGCAGGGCGTCGAGGCGCAGACGCTGGCCAATGTCTATCAGTCGATCGAGCACGACCATGAGATCGTGCCGGTAATCAACAAGATCGATCTGCCGTCCGCCGAGCCGGAGAAGGTGCGCAACGAGATCGAGGAAGTGATCGGCATCGACGCGTCGAACGCGGTGCTGGCGTCGGCCAAGTCGGGAATCGGGATCGAGGAGATCCTGAACGCCGTGGTCGAGCGCATCCCGGCGCCCAAGGGCAACGCCGACGCGCCGCTCAAGGCGATGCTGGTCGATAGCTGGTACGACCCGTATCTGGGCGTCGTGATCCTGATCCGCGTGATCGACGGGACGATCAGGAAGGGCCAGCAGGTCAAATTCATGGCCGCGGGGACGACGCATCTGGTCGACCGCGTCGGTGCGTTCCGGCCGAAGATCGAGAATCTGCCCGATTTGGGCCCGGGCGAGATCGGTTTCATCACCGCGCAGATCAAGGAAGTGGCACAGGCCCGCGTCGGCGACACGCTGACCGACGCCAAGCGCCCCGCCGCGCAAGCACTGCCCGGCTTCAAGGAAGTCCAGCCGGTGGTGTTCTGTGGCCTGTTCC
>DATIGZ010000062.1:0-1527 GCA_035481255.1 Sphingomonas sp.
GACCGATGCGATCGTCCGGATCATCGCACGCCTCCCCGCCCAAGTTCGAAGTCGGAGACAGGCGCCGCCGGCGGCTTCGAGCGGTCCCACGCCACTGCACCATCGATCAGCACCAGATCCGCCTTGGTGTAGATGCTGAACGGATCGCCCGACCACAGCACCAGGTCCGCCTGATAGCCCGCCTTCAGCGTGCCCACGCGGTCCGCCAGCCCCAACAGCCGCGCCGGGTTGCTGGTGGTCCATTTGATCATCACCTCGGGCGGGGTCTCGATGCCGATGCGCCGCCCCGCCGCCGCCGCCTTGGCCGCGGTGATATTGAGCCGTTGACCGTCCGCTGCCGAGTCCGAGTGCATCATGACGCACACGCCAGCGCGCTCCAGCAGCGGCGCACCGGCGCGAACCGCATCCTGCGCTTCGATCTTGAAGCCCCACCAGTCGGCCCAGACCGCGGCACAGGTGCCCGACGCGCGCAGCAGGCCGGGGATCTTGTACGCCTCGGTCGCATGATGGATCGCGCCGATGCGGAAGCCGAACTCCTTCGCGACCGCCAGCACCGAAGCGATATCATTGGCGCGGTAGCAGTGCAGGTTCACGCGGATGTCGCCCGCCATGATGCCGAGCAGCGTTTCCTTCTTGAGGTCGCGCCCCACCTTTCCGGCGGCGCGGTCGCGGCCATAGGCCTGCGCATCAAGGAACGCCTGCCGCATATAGGCGATCACGCCCTGCCGGCTGGTCGGCCCTTCATTGTCGTCGTCGGCGCCCCAGCTCTTGGGATTCTCGCCGCACGCCATCTTAAAGCCCTGCGCGCTGCCGGACACCTTCATGTCCCATACGGTCGCGCCGCGCACCGGCTTCACCACCACCGATCGCCCGGCGAAGATCGGCGTCGATCCGGGCAGGATCTGCATCGTCGTCACGCCGTTCATCAGGCCGCGGTCGAACCCCATGTCCTGCGGGTTGACCGCGGTCTCGATCCAGGTGTCCGCGCCGTTAGGGCTGCTCACCTCGGCGACGTCGCTCGCTTCGCGGTCGATGTCGGTCAGCGGTACGACGAAGGTCCCGTTATGCGTATGCACGTCGATCACGCCCGGCGTGATCCAACGCCCCCTGGCATCGACCTCGCGCACGCCGGGATTGGCCAGCGCCTTGCCGATCGCGATGATCTTGCCGCCGCGCACCAGCACGTCGCCGCCGTCGATGCGCCCGCCCGCGCCGTCGAGGATCGTCGCTCCGCGCAGCAGCATGTCGCTGGAAGGTGCGGGCTGATAGCGGCTCGGGAAGGGGTCCTCCTGCCACGGCGCGGACCGCACTTGCGCCGCCCCCGGCGCAGCCAGCAGCGCCGTTATCGCGACCGCCGCTCCCAACCTTGCCCCCTTCGCCATCGTCAACGTCCCCAGTTACCGGTCAGCGTTGAAGCGCCGCATCCACGACACGCTCTCCGCATCGGGCAGCACGCGGAGGATCGCGCGCAGCGTCGCGTCGTCCTCATCCTGCCCCAGCTTGAACTTGCCCGACAGTCCCGTGACA
>DATIGZ010000063.1:0-12051 GCA_035481255.1 Sphingomonas sp.
GAGGCGGGCCGCACCCGCAGGGCCGCAACGAAGAGGAGGAGCTGCGCGCAGCGCAGCTTGCGACACGCCGCGGCGGGACTAGCGGGCAGCGACGCCCACCCCGCCAGATCGACGCCGGAGGCCAACGCCGTCGCGCTTGGCGCGGCGACCACAGCCACTGCGCATCAGCGCACCCGGCTCCGCCAGGAGCCCATCAAAGCAGCACTCTCGAAGCCGGGCGGTCGTCGCGGCGGCGTGCGCGCGCCTGCCCGTGCGCCAGCCGCCGCCGCGCCCTCCAGCCGGATCGAGTGTGCCACGCGAAAAGCAAAGGCGCTGCGGCCTCTGGCGGCTGCGCAGCAGTCCGCCAGTGTACGCTCAATTGAACCCGCGTTCTGCTGCCGGCGCTCGCCGGCCCGCGTCATGCGATCGTCACCCGGATGGGCCGAGACGCGCAGACGACTCGGCGGCGCGCCAGCGACGTAGAGCGCGGTCACGTCATGCGTGAGACGCCCTGACACTTCGCCCGGCGAACAATCAATCTACGCCACAGCTACGTATGTGCGCGCTGGCACCACACAGCACCCTTCTGGCCCCAGCGGGGCCATTGTCCCTGAATCTCTACGATCTCATCCTTGCCGAGGAAGCGCCACTTAACCGCAGCCCGTGCAAGGTGAGTTCAATGCAGACCGATACCCCCGACCGCATCCTCCGCATCAAGATCGTGCTCGAACGTACCGGGCTCAGCCGCTCGACCATGTACCGGAAGATGCAGAACGGCACGTTCCCCCGGAACGTGCAGATCAGCACCCGTTGCGCCGGGTGGCGTGAGTCAGCCGTCAACACATGGATACGCAATCCGATGTTCTATTCTGCCAATGACGACTGACCATCTCGCATTCCTCGCCAGCCATCAACCGCTGCACCGATTCATGCTGACTGGACGGAAAAGCCGACTTAGGAGCACTGGATCGATCCGCGCGCTTGCCTTTACCGGCCAGCCCGTTAAGCACGGAATGAGGAACATAAGGGGAATAGGAGCATGCTCAGTTCGCTAGAAGTGTGCGCCGGTGCCGGCGGTCAGGCCCGTGGCCTTGAGCTGGCGGGCTTCGATCATGCTGGCGTCGTCGAAATCGACCGAGATTGCTGCAAGACGCTCCGGCTCAATCGCCCCGAGTGGCAGGTACACGAGAATGATCTGAACGTTTTTGACGCCAGCAATTACAAAGGCATCGACCTATTTGCTGGCGGGCTGCCCTGCCCTCCGTTTTCTGTGGCTGGGAAGCAGCTTGGGCCGAACGATGAGCGGAATCTCTTTCCGGCCGCTCTGCGCTTGATCGACGAGACTCGACCTAAAGCGATCATGATCGAGAATGTGCGCGGATTTCTCGATGCTGTTTTCGAGGATTATCGGACCCACCTAAAAGCACAACTAGACTTGCTAGGCTACGAAACCCATTGGAGGCTCTTGAACGCATCGGACTTCGGTGTTCCGCAATTAAGGCCTCGCGTTGTAATTGTAGCGCTAAGACATGACATTAAAGACCACTTTTCATGGCCGATGCCGAATCCCGATGATGCACCCACTGTAGGTGAGACGTTGATCGACCTAATGTCCGAACGCGGATGGGTAGGTGCAAGACGCTGGGCGGAGGGCGCGTCAGAGATCGCACCCACGCTTGTGGGCGGATCCAAAAAGCATGGGGGTCCCGACTTGGGTCCCACCCGCGCAAAACGCGCGTGGGCATCACTAGGGGTAAATGGGCTGTCTCTCGCGGACGAGGCTCCGGATAAGCATTTCGTGGGTATGCCGCGCCTGACCGTTAGGATGACCGCAAGAATTCAAGGCTTTGATGACCAGTGGCTATTCAGCGGCCGCAAAACTGCTGCGTATAGGCAAGTAGGAAATGCTTTCCCGCCCCCCGTCGCCCGTGCGGTTGCGGAGCGGCTAAAGGCAGCAATGACTGTTCAGTCTATCTATCCCGCGCGTGCTGTTAAGTGACTGAGGGCTTGGGAGGAGCGTTTCTTACTGAGGCGCGCAGGAGCTTTCATGCCGCGCTGATCGCGAATGGAGCTCTGGCCACTAGTGACACTGGCATTCCGTCGATCGCTGACGGCAGCTCATCCAGCAGTGTAGCCTTCGCGAAGGGAATCATGGAGCGTGTTGCCAAGGAGGCTGTTGGCGCCAGGTTGGCCGGCCAGATGGCTGGTAACAAGTTTGAGATCGTCGTCGGAGAGTTCCTCGAAGAGACCCTCCCAAAACTGAAACATATCCGGCCCGGCAAATTCCGAGTGGCAAAGGGGGGAACCCGGCTAGCAATTGCAGCGTGTGAACAATACGCTCATTTATCGTCTCTTGCAGAGGCGGTTTCCACAAACGCCGACTTGGCCGTGGCAATCGGAATGGACTACCTCATCAAACCTGACGTGATGGTATTGCGCCACCCCGAACCCGATGAAGTGATCAACGCATCCGAACTGGTCGTGGATTCGGACTTCGCGTTGTTGACCGGAATTCGATCGGTAAATAGCTCCTTGCCGCTTCTGCACGCCAGCGTTTCATGTAAATGGACTATGCGGTCGGATCGGGCACAGAACGCGAGATCAGAGGCGCTAAACTTAGTCCGGAACCGCAAAGGACGACTTCCGCATATCGTTGTTGTGACGGCAGAGCCAACGCCCGGGCGCCTTGCCTCGTTGGCCCTGGGCACCGGTGACATTGACTGCGTATATCACGTCGCTCTGAATGAACTTTGCGAAGCCGTCGCCGAAACCAGATTTAGCGACTCCGCCGATCTCCTGAATATGATGATTGAAGGCCGACGGCTTCGAGATATTGCGGATCTGCCTTTGGATTTGGCAACCTAGTCTATGGACAAAATCTCGCGCGACGCACGCTCCAAGAACATGGCGGCGATCAGATCGCGGGATACAAACCCTGAGATTATCGTGCGACGATTGGCTCATCGCCTGGGTTTTCGATTTCGGCTTCACCGGAAGGATCTCCCTGGGAAACCCGACTTGGTCTTCCCTCGCCTTAAGAAGGCAATATTCGTGCACGGATGCTTTTGGCACCAGCACCCTGACCCCAGATGTGCTGACGGCCGTATGCCGAAATCGCGGCTTGAATATTGGGAGCCCAAGCTCAGACGGAATATGCAGCGAGACGTGGATGCTCAGTGCGCGCTTGCCGACATGGGGTGGGGAAGCCTCACTATCTGGGAATGTGAAATTGCAGATATGGATGCATTAGAATCGCGCTTAATTGGATTCCTGCATTAGCGCTGACAAGTATGAATTCGCGCCTGCAGACTATGGAGATAGGAATGGCCACGAACCCCGCCGAAGCCGCAGTCGCGAACGAGAGCGAGCAGATTGAAGAGCTCGAGAAGCGAGAAGCCGAGGATGATGATGGCGTTAACGAATCACCGCCCTCTGATATCGTGGCTTATAACGAATTGCGTTCTTGCGCCGACCTATTCCGGATGGCCGATGAAGGAAATCTTATAGTTCAGCCAGATTTTCAGCGGGACTTCATCTGGAAAAGCTCCGATCAAACACGATTTATCGACTCTCTTGTTAAACAATTGCCAGTTCCTAGCATGTGCTTCGCACTGGACTATCGGCAGAACATTTGGATCGTAATTGATGGTCTCCAGCGCATTTCCACGATCAAACGTTTTCTCGCGGGGGACGACTGGAAAATGGCGGTCTTGCCAGACATCGATCCGGTTCTGCGTGGTAAAAATGCGGCCACGCTTAAGAACGCAAAAGCTGGAGATTTAAAGACAATTTTCAGCCGAGTGCAGAATCAGACACTACCGGTGAACATAATTCGCTGCGACTTAAGCAAAAGAAGCCACAACGAATACATCTTCACGATATTTCATCGCCTGAACTCAGGTGGAGTTAAGCTCAATAATCAGGAGATTAGAAACTGCATTTTCTCCGGTTCTCTAAACAAGCTTCTGCGCAACCTTGATCAAAACGCCGATTGGCGGCGGATCAATCACATGTTACCGGATCAAAACTATCGCTTCGCAAGGCAAGAAAGTATATTACGGTTCTTTGCCTTTAAGGAGAAGCGGGATAAATACAAAGGATCCGTCTCCAAGTTTCTGAATGATTATATGTTTGAGAACAGATCAATCTTGGATGAAGAGATAGAAGCAAAAGCTGATATATTCAACTTCTCTGCTCAATCTTTATCTGGACGAATCTTGACCACCGAACCACCACCTCGCCTACCATCGACAGTTATTGAAGCTGCCATGATTGGCATTGCGACCTCCCGTGAAAGAGTTCAAGCGCTCTCCGACCAAGAGCTAAAAAATCGCTTCGCCGAGTTGCGAGGCCATGAAAGCCTTTCATCTGAGTTCTTGGCAGAAGGGTTGTCGAAACCTGATCGAGTTGATGCTCGCCTTGGCGCAGCTCAGGATATTTTTTCACGCCCGTGATCAGCAAGACTTACATTCTGGAAAACTTACGCAGGCTTGACGCCAGCTATCGCGCTGCTTCGCATCCAAAGCACGCATTTTACTTTTCCAAGCTGTCGATTCTTGAATTATGCGGCTGGATCGAGATGTCTATGGACGAAGTGATTATGTGTCACTGTCGGCGCAAGTTACAAGATCAGAAAAATTTAGATTTTGTACAAAAGCAGATTGTAAATAGAACTTATGGATTTGATTATGAAAGACATTTTAAATCCATGATGATTCGCCTTGTTGGCGTAGTTACTATGGAGAAAATAGAAAAGTCGATAAGCGTTCCAGTGCATACACTATTTGTCGCCGAGCTGAACAACTTGAAACAAGTACGAGATAGCCTGGCCCATACTTACGCTAAGCACGTGTTCGCGATCGATGCTCCGTCTACAACGAGAGCCCGTTTCAACTCACTTTACGAGGGATTGAGAGCTTACGACGGAGCGCTGAGAAAACTGTAGTTCTAGAATCGTCACACAGCGACAAGCACAGCTGCTGCGCCTAAAAATCCAATAGCACCGCTCTGCCGAAGCCGATGCCAAGCTATGCACGCCGTTGGAACTTCCCCCGAACCACCTTTCCGCCGATCCGCAACCGGTCGAGATAATCCGACCACCATTGCGCCATGCGAACGCGTTCGGCCCAATGAGCGCCGCGGTGATAGGCCGCCCTCACCTTGTTTCGCTCGCCGTGCGCCAGCGCTCGCTCGATGGCGTCAGGATGCCAGAGCCCTGACTCGTTGAGCAGCGTGCTCGCCATAGCCCGGAAGCCGTGGCTGGTCATGTCGTCATGCCCATACCCCAATCGACGAAGCGCTACGTTCAAGGTGTTCTCGCAGATCGAACGCTGGGTCGTGTGAAGCGCCGGAAACAGAAACTCGCTCTTTCGAGCCAGTCCGCGCAGCTCCTGCAACAAATATAGCGACTGGCGCGAGAGCGGTACCGCGTGCGGCTGTTTCATCTTCATCCGCTCGGCGGGCACCCGCCACACCTTGTCGGCGAAGTCGATCTCCTCCCACTTTGCCTGGCGCAGTTCTCCGGGGCGGAGAAAGACGTGGGGCGCCAGCTTCAGCGCGAAAACCGTCTCCGGGCGGCCGTTATAATCTTCGATCGCTCGCAAGAGCTCACCCACTTTCGCGGGTTCGATGATGGCCGCGTGATGCCTCACGCGTGGCACTGTCAACGCGCCGCGCAATATGTCAGCCGGGTTGCGATCGGTGCGTAGCGTCGCAAACCCGTAGCGGAACACTCGGCCCGCGAAGGCACGCAGGCGAACTGCCGTCTCATGATGGCCTCGTCGCTCAACCCGTTTGAGCACATCAAGCAGCTCGTGCGGCGTGACGGACGCGATCGGTCGCTTTGCGATGCCTTCCAGAAGCTCGAGAAACCAGCGCGCCTTCTTGATCGTCGCCGGCGATTTCCCCTCGCGTTGCATCTTTTGAATGTATTCGTCCGCGACCAGCCCAAAGGTCGTCTTGGCAGCCAGTTCCGCCTCTAGGCGTCGCTGGCGTTTCTCCTCGCCCGGATCAATGCCATCGATCAGCTGCGCGCGCGCCTCGTCGCGCTTGCGCCTCGCTTTCTCCAGCGACAGATCGGGAAATGTGCCGAGGGAAAGCTTCCGCTCCTGCCCGAACACTTTGTACCGAAATCGCCAGAGCAACGCGCCGGTTGGCTGCACCAGCAGGAACAAGCCGTCCGAGTCTGCGACCTTATAGGGCCGCTGCTCAGGCTTGAGCGAGCGAATCTGAACCGTCGTAAGCATGGTGGACCACGCCTCCTGTCACTGTTCGTGGTCCACCGATTCGTGGTCCACTTTGAGTGGACCACGGCGGAACAAAGTGGGACTTTGTCGGACCAACAGGAGGCAATATACCGCAGATTTCTGCGGTTTTCTACAATGTTCTCAATATGTACTGGTGCCGCTTACAGGACTCGAACCTGTGACCCCCGCATTACGAATGCGATGCTCTACCAACTGAGCTAAAGCGGCCCGGCCGGCGGAACCGCCGGTGGAAGGTGGCGGCGCTTACCAGCCTCTTTGATGGCTGACAAGCGTTGCAAATACACGCCGAAGCCCGTTCGCGTCTTTACGCAAGATTTACCATGGCGTGCGCAGACTCGGCAGGTTCGAGGGCATTTGCCCTCTGTGGAGCATGCGCATGGACACCCGCGGACTCGAAGACCGCCACGAAACCGGCCACGACGACGGCGTCAGCGATTCGGGCAGCGGCCGGCATCAGCTCGAGATCGGCACCGACGAGCGCCGCATGCACGTGCGCGCGTACAACCATTGGGTATCCCTTCTGCGCGGGCGCGATTATCCGTCGATCGAGGATCTCGATCCGGAGAGCATCGCCGATTTCGGCCCGCACAGCGTGCTGCTCGATTTCAGCGGCGGGATCGAAAATCCGGCGATCCGCTACCTCGGCGAATCGCTGCGCGAGGAATGCGGCGTCACCAGCCTGATCACTCATGTCGGCGAGGTACCCACCCGTTCGCTGCTCTCGCGGCTGACCGATCATTATCTTCAGATCATCGCCAACCGTGCGCCGATCGGCTTCGAGGCCGAATTCGTCGGCCAGCGCGGCCACAACACCCTCTATCGCGGCATTCTGATGCCCTATTCGTCCGATGAGGATTCGATCGATTTCATCTACGGCGTCATCAACTGGAAGGAGATGGTCGACGCCGAGACGCAGGCCCGGCTCGAGCGCGAGGTTGAGGAAGCCCGCCGCGCCGCCCCGCCGCCCGCCACCGCCGCGCCGGTCTGGGCCGATGGTCCCAGCGCTCCGATCGTCGATGAGGCGCCCGAACCGGCCGTGCCGCACGACGATGTCGCCGCGATTCCCGATACCCTCGCGGGCCGGCTGATGCTCGCGCGCGAAAGCGCCGCGATGGCGCGTGCCGCCGACACGCGCAGCCACGCCTCGCTCTACCGCGCCTTGTCGCGCGCCTATGATTTCACCCGCGCCGCCGAATCGGATGAGGACGGCTATGCGGACCTGCTCGTCGAGGCGTCGATCACCGTTCAGGCACGCGCGCCGATGACCGCCGCGGCGAAGCTCGTCTTCGGTCCTGACTATGACAAGACGCGTCTCACTGAATTCGCCGCGGTGCTGAGCAACGCCCGCCGCAACGATGTCGCTGAGGGCGGGCTCGACGCCTTCCTCACCGCCGAACCGGGCGGGATCAAGGCGATCGTCAAGGCCGAGCGTGCGCTGCGCAAGCCTGCGCCCAAGCCCGATGTCTATGCCCGCGCCGCCGAAGAACTGCGCAGCCGCCCGCCCCTCGCCCATGTCGAGATCGAGGCGGGCGATTCGGAGTTCGTCGTGCTGCTCGCGCGCGCCGGAGCGGACGGGATGCTCGACATTCTGGCGCGGGTGGACGGCGATCCCGCGTTCGCCGAACGCGTGGTGCGCAAGGCGGCCGCCTGATCCGCCCCCGATACTCGTAACGTCGCCGACACGAGCTTAGTGCGTCCGCGGAAGCGGCGCAGCTTTGTTTCGCCTGCCACCGGTGGCATCGCAACTTCGTCTCAATTGTCACGTTGCGGTGCAGCAAGCCTTGAGCCGGGCGGCGTCCCGGCGCATAGCCCGCGGGCATGAGCAAGCCGATCAAGACGCTCGCCGATGCGCTGCAAGCGCGTCTTACCGATGGAGCCCTGCCGGGAGAGCTTGAGGGGTTCGGCGATGCCGAACGCGCCGCTGCCGCCCGCTTTGTCGCGGAGGCCGCCGCGACCCGTCCGCCCGGCGTTCCGGGTATCGCGCTCGAAACCGGCCTCGGCGAAGACAGCCGCGCCATGCGGCTCGCCGTCGTCAATGATGACATGCCTTTCCTCGTCGATTCTATTTCCGCCACTATTGCCGCCCACGACATCGCCATCCGCCGCGTGATTCACCCCGTCGTCGCCGTGGAGCGCGCGGGCGACGGCGCCCTCACCGGTATCGGCGCGGGAGGCTCCCGCGAATCGATGGTCTATATGGAACTCGAGCGCGCCGACGCGCGCGACCGCACCGGCCTTGTCCGCGACCTTGAACGCAACCTGGGTCATGTTCGCGCGGCGGTCACCGACTGGCCCGAACTGCGTCGCGCGATGAGCGACGACGCCAACCGTGTCGGCGATCCCGAAGGCGCATCGCTGCTGCGCTGGTTCCAGGGCGGCAGCATGACCCTGGTCGGCCACGAGACCTGGCATGTCGACGGTCAGGTCACCGACGCTGCGGGCATTTGCCGCATGAAGCTCGACACGCCGCTGCTCGCCGACGCGTCGCGCGCGCTCGCGGTCGAGTGGTTCGAGAAGGGCGGTCAGCCGCCGCTGCTGCTCAAGTCCAACCTCATTTCCACCGTTCATCGCCGCGCCCCCCTCGATCTGGTGCTGGTGCCGCTGCGCGAGGGCGCGAAGGTCACCGGCCTGTCGATCCATGCCGGGCTGTGGACCAGCGCCGCGCTCCATTCGACACCGGACGAAGTGCCCGTCCTGCGCGCGCGCCTCTCGTCGCTCGAAACCAAGTTCGGCTTCGATCCGCGCGGCCATACCGGCAAGGCGCTGGCCCACGCGCTGACCGGCCTGCCGCACGACCTGACCATCGCCTTCCCTCAGGAAGCGCTTGAACAGATCGCGCTCACGGCCATGTCCGTGACCGACCGGCCGCGCTCGAAGCTGGTGCTGATCCGCAGCGCGCTCGGCCGCCATCTCTTCGCATTCGTGTGGCTGCCGCGCGACGATGTCTCGACCGGCCGCCGCGTCGCGATCGGCGAGATGCTGGAGCGTGCGGCCAACGCCACCCAGATCAGCTGGTCCATCGCGCTGGAGGATGGGCCGGTGGCGCTGCTGCGCTACACGCTCGACCTGCGCGGTGAGGGCCGCATGCCCGACGCCGCCGTGCTCGATGCCGAACTCGAACGGATGGTTCGCGGCTGGCTCCCCGCGGTCGAGGGTGCGCTGATCGAGGACGGCCTCGCCGCCACGCGCGCCGCCCGGCTCGCGCTGCGCTACGCCCCCGCCTTCCCGCTCGGCTATCGCAACAACAACGCGCCCGAGGAAGCGGCGCGCGATATTGTCCGCATCGCCGGGCTCGCCGATGCCGATGCGCGTTCGGTCCGCTTCTTCGAACAGGCGGGCAAGCTGCGCATCAAGCTCTATCGCCTCGGCGGCGCGTTGCCGTTGTCGGACGCCGTTCCGGTGTTTGAGAATTTCGGCTTCCGCGTGATCGAGGAACTGCCCACCGCGCTACCCGGTGAGGCCGGTGCCTATATCCATGACTTCGAAGTCACGCTGACCGGCGAGGCGAAACTCAAGGGCGATGTCGCCACGGTCGAGGACGCGATCGCCGCCGTTCTTGAAGGGCGCGCCGAGAACGACGCGTTCAACCGGCTGATCGTCGAAGCGGGCATCGCGCCCGCATCGGTCGTGCTGCTTCGCGCGTGGTTCCGTTATCTGCGCCAGACCGGCCTCGCTTATGGTCTGGTCACTGTTGTCGAAGCACTGCGCCGCGCACCCGCCGTCGCCACCGCGCTGGTCGAGCGGTTCGCCGCCGCGCATGACCCCGCCCGGACCAAGGGCAGCGCCGAGGCGATCAAGGCGGCCGACACCGCGATCGCCGCGGGTCTCGACGCGGTCAGCGCGATCGACGACGACCGCATCCTGCGCGCCATCGCGGGCGTGATCCGCGCGACCCTGCGCACCAACGCCTTCGCACCCGCCGCGGCCGAAGCGCTGGCGTTCAAGCTCGACAGCGCGAAGGTGCCGGGTCTCCCCGCGCCGCTCCCGTGGCGCGAGATCTGGGTCTACAGCCCCCGTGTCGAGGGTATCCATCTGCGCGCCGGCCCGGTCGCGCGCGGCGGCCTGCGCTGGTCCGACCGGCGTGACGATTTCCGCACCGAGATTCTCGGGCTGATGAAGGCACAGCGCGTGAAGAACGCCGTCATCGTGCCGACCGGCGCCAAGGGCGGCTTCTATCCCAAACAGCTCCCCTCTCCGCTTGTCGACCGCGACGCGTGGTTCGAGGAAGGCAAGGAAAGCTACCGCATCTTCATCCGCTCGCTGCTGTCGATCACCGACAACATCGTCGGCGGCAAGATCATCCATCCGGACAGCGTCGCCATCCATGACGGCGAGGATCCCTATTTCGTCGTCGCCGCGGACAAGGGCACCGCGACCTTCTCCGACGTCGCCAACGCGATCGCGATCGAGCGCAGCTTCTGGCTGGGCGACGCCTTCGCCTCGGGCGGCTCGGTCGGTTACGATCACAAGGCGATGGGCATCACCGCGCGCGGCGCATGGGTCAGCGTCCAGCGCCACTTCCTCGAGATGGGCACCGACGTCCAGACCGAGTCGATCCGTGTCGCCGGCTGCGGCGACATGTCCGGCGACGTGTTCGGCAACGGCATGTTGCTGTCAAAGGCGATCAAGCTGGTCGCGGCGTTCGACCATCGCCACATCTTCCTCGATCCCGATCCCGATCCCGCCGCGAGCTGGGTTGAGCGCGACCGCATGTTCGCGCTGCCGCGATCAAGTTGGGCGGACTACGATCCGACCCTGATCTCCAAGGGCGGCGGCGTGTTCGCGCGGACCGAGAAGGTCATCAAGCTCAGCCCGCAGATCCGTGAGGTTCTCGGCATCGAGGCTGAAGAGATGGAGCCGAACGCGCTCATCTCCGTGATCCTCAAGGCACCGGTCGACCTCATCTGGTTCGGCGGCATCGGCACCTATGTGAAGGCCGCGTCCGAAGCGCATGTCGAAGTGGGCGATCCCGCCAACGACCGCCTGCGCGTCAACGCGGAGGAAATGCGTGCCCGAGCCATCGGCGAAGGCGCGAACCTCGGCGTCACCCAGGCGGCGCGCATCGCCTTCTCGCTGCGTGGCGGCCGCCTCAATACCGACTTCATCGACAACTCGGCGGGCGTCGACTGCTCGGATAACGAGGTGAACATCAAGATCGCCCTCAACCGCGAGGTGATCGAGGGCCGCCTCAAGATCGACGATCGCAACACGCTGCTCGCCAGCATGACCGACGACGTCGCGCATCTGGTGCTGGAGGATAACCGCCTCCAGACGCTGGCGCTCTCGTTCCTCGAGAATGACGGCGCGGTCTCAGTGCCGAGCTTCGTGCGCGTGATCGAGATCCTCGAAGCCGCCGGCCGGCTCGACCGCGCGGTCGAAGGCCTCGGCTCCAACGAGGATTTCCTCCGCCGTGCGCAGGAAGGCCGGGGCCTCACCCGGCCCGAGCTCGCCGTGCTGCTCGCCACCTCCAAGCTCGCCTTGCAGGACGCGATCGAGGAAGACGGCCTCGGTCTCGACCCGGAACTGGAACCGGACCTCGTCGCCGCCTTCCCGCCTGCGATGCAGAAGAAGTTCAGGAAGCCGATCGAGGAGCATCGCCTGCGCGGCGAGATCGTGGCGACCAAGCTCGCCAACCGCATCGTCAACCGGCTCGGCGTGCTTCACCCGTTCGAGCTGGCGGAGGAGGAAGGCGCCTCGCTGCGCGATATCGCCGCGATGTTCGTCGTGGCCGAGCGGCTGTTCGGCCTGCCCGCCATCTGGGAAGCGATCGAAACCGCCGCGATCAACGAGCAGGCCCGCCTTGCCC
>DATIGZ010000064.1:0-4763 GCA_035481255.1 Sphingomonas sp.
GCGAAGCAGCTCACGGCCCTGCCGTGAAAATCCCTGGAGCAGCTCGGTCAGCGAAGTACGATCCAACTCACCTCTCCGCCTGCGGTACGCAGTTCTGCCGCCACGCGCTAATTTGTATACCATATGGCGCAATCAATCGCTATGTGTATACATCACTTGAGGCAATATCAAATTGCCCGGAGAGGATCATGAGCACGCGACCCGAGCGAGATGAAGCCGTGGAGGACGATCGGCGGACCCTGTTGTCCGATCGTGTGCGCAACGCGCTTGCGGATGCGATCACCGCGGGCGAGCTGAAGCCAGGCAGCCCGCTGGATGAACAATCGCTCGCTGACCGCCACGGCGTGTCGCGGACGCCGGTGCGCGAAGCGCTGCTGCAGTTGCAGGCGAGCGGGCTGGCCGAGACGATCGGCCGCCGCATGGTCGTCGCTCAGGTCACGACGCAGCGAGTCATGGAGATGTTCGAGGCGATGGCTGAGATCGAGGCGGTGTGCGTCCGGCTCGCCACCTATCGCATGACCCCGCTCGAACGCAGCAACCTCCTGCAGATCCACGACGCGACCGAGGCGGCGGCGGCGAATGGCCGCTTCGATGCCTATGATCAGCTCAATCGTGACTTCCACGAAACGCTGTACCGCGCGACACACAATGGTGTGCTCGCCGAGCAGGCGCTCGCCCTGCGCGGCCGGCTGGCGGCGTTCCGGCGCGTACAGTTGCGCCAGCACGGGCGGCTGGATCGCTCCCGCGCCGAGCACGACGATCTGATCCGCGCGATCAACGAAGGCGACGGCGAAACAGCGGCGCGCCGGATGCGCGCGCACATGCTGACCGCCGCCCGCGCCCTCGATGCGTATCTCAAGGATCATAATTAATCAGCGCCGCGCGAAGCAGCCGATGGGGAGGAAAATTTGGCGCATCTGATTCTGGTCGGTACGCTTGCCGTCGTGTTTCTGGTCGCGACGGTGCGACCGATCAACATGGGCTTGCTGGCGTTCGCCGCCGCGTTCCTCGCCGGCGTGCTGCTGCTCGGGCTTCCAGCCAAGGAAGTGCTTGCCGGCTTTCCGGGCGATCTCGTCGTGGTGCTGGTCGGCGTGACCTTCCTGTTCGCGATCGCGGAGCGCAACGGCGCGATCGAATGGGTGGTGACCGGACTGGCGCGAATGCTCGGCCATCGCGCGGTCGCCATGCCGTGGGTGATCTTCATCGCTTCCGCCGTGCTCACCTCGTTCGGCGCGCTGGGCCCCGCGGCGGTCGCGATCGTCGCGCCGGTCGCGCTGCGCTTCGCCGCGCAGCACCGGATCAGCGCGCTGATGATGGGGCTGATGACCATCCATGGCGCACAGGCGGGCGCCTTCTCCCCGACCTCGGTCTATGGCGGCATTACCAACGGCGTGATCGCGAAAGCGGGCATCACGCCTGATCCGGTCATGCTCTTCACCGCCAGTCTGTTCTTCAATCTGGCCATCGCCGTGCTGGTCTTTCTGGTGTTTGGCGGCCTGCGCCTGCTGCGCGATGCGCCGGAAAAGCCTCAGGCGTCCGCGCCGCTCGCCCCTGAACTGGTGCGCGAGCGATTGTTCACTTTGCTCACGCTCGGCGCGATGGCGGTGGCCGCGGTCGGTTTTCGCGTCGATATCGGCGTCGCCAGCATGGTCGCGGCGGCGTTGCTCGCGATCCTCGCGCCGCGCTCGCAAAAGGGCGCGGTCGATCGCGTCGCCTGGTCGACGGTGTTGCTGATCGCGGGCGTCGTCACCTATGTCGCGCTGCTGCAGCGCGTCGGCACGGTCGATGCGGCGGGCGACCTCATCGCGGGCATCGGATCGCCGCTGATCGCCGCGCTGCTGCTCTGCTATCTCGGCGGCGTGGTCTCGGCGTTTGCGTCATCGACCGCGTTACTCGGCATCGTCGTGCCACTCGCCGTGCCGTTCCTCGGTCTGGGGGGAGTCAGCACGATGGGCGCGGTGGCGGCGATCGCGATCTCGACCACGATCGTCGACACCTCGCCTTTCTCGACCAACGGCGCACTGGTCGTCGCCAATGCGCCCGAGGCAGATCGCGACCGGCTGGTCCGCCAGTTGCTCGGCTACAGCGCGCTAATCACATTGGTGGGACCGCTGGTCGCCTGGGCAGTTTTCGTGCTGCCAGGCTAATTTCAATTCGGGGGTACGGATGTGGCCGGCCCGCATTTCGGCCACTAAGCCGGTCGTTGACCGAACCTGAAAGCGGCCATTCGCCCGCGCGTCAAGGAAACCGGTCGGTATGCAGACTGCGGACGGCTGCCGCCCAGTCGGCCGGTTGAGCACGCTCCAAGATATCGGCCGCATTCCAGCTACGCACAAGGTCATCCGCTTGGGCGGCCGCCATCGGCCGTGCAAACAAGAAGCCCTGGCCTATGTCGCATCCCATCGCCACCAGACGGGTGACTTGGGCGGATGTTTCGATCCCCTCCGCGACCGTTTCGATATTCAGATTCCTCGCAAGTTGGATAACGGCTCCCACGATTGCCGCGTCTTCGGTGTTCTCGGCTCCTAGTCGGGCGACGAAGGAGCGGTCGATCTTGAGGGTGTTGACCGGAAATTGTTTGAGATGAGTCAACGATGCGTAACCAGTACCGAAATCATCAAGTGCAAGTCGGACGCCGGCACCGGACAGTGTCTCGAGCGCCTTGCCCACCTTCTCGGCGAGTTGCCCGAGGAACACCGTTTCAGTTACTTCAAGCTCTATCACCGAAGGGTGGAGGTCAGCTCGGTGAAGGCGGTCCAGAATGCGGTCCGCGAAGTCGCCGTAGCGAAAATCGCCAGGTGACCCATTGATGGCGACACGCCCGAACTCAACTCCCTCGGCGCGCCATCTAATTATGTCGGCGATGATGCGGTCGAGCATCCGGTTGGTCAGCTGGACTGAGAGTCCGCTGTCCTCGAAAGCCGCATCGATCGCGGCCGGCGGTCGAAGCCCGCGGATATGCTGCCAGCGCAACAACGCCTCGAAACCGGTTAGCCGGCCGGTCCGCAGACAGACCTTCGGCTGGTAGAAGGGGACGATCCGGTCTTCCTGGAGCGCAAACCGCGCATCAGCCAGCATTTGCTTTTCGCGCTCGGCCGCCTCGCGCAGCTCCGGCACGAAAAAAGAGACTCGTCCCGGCCCCTCACTCTTCGCCGCGTAAAGCGCCAGATCCGCGCTTTTGTGCAATCCCTCGGGCGTTTCGCCATCCGTGAAGGCCAGTGCGGCGCCAGCGCTCAGACTGACTTCCACCTCGCGTTCGTCGTGGCTCATCGCGCCGGTCACTTCTGCCAGCAGCTTCTCGACCGAGTGGCGCCAGGACTGAAGATCTTCCACTCTGGGGATAATGATGGCGAACTCATCGCCGCCAAGGCGCGCGATCGTAGAAGAGCCGGGAGCCTTCCGGGCGAACCGCATCGCGATCTCACGAAGGAGCGCATCTCCCGTATCGTGACCGAAACTATCATTGATGGTCTTGAACCGATCGACGTCGAACACAACGAGGCCGACCTGACCGCCGCACACTCGCGCTGCCTCAAGGGCGAGTTCGAGGCGCTCAGCGAACAGCGCGCGATTTGGGAGTCTGGTCAGTGCATCATAATGCGCCGCGCGCCGCAGAGCGCCTTCGTGGCGCTTCTGTGCCGTTACATTCTGCAGCGAGCCGATCAGGCGGGTCGCCCTTCCATGCTGGTCCCGTACCGCATAGCCGCGCGCGACCATGTCGAGATACTGTCCGTCGCCCGCTCGAAAGCGGAACTCCTGGGTCCATTGATTCTGCCCGATGTTCTCGCGATGCGTGAACTGGGTCATCACTTCCGCTCGATCATCCGGGTGGATCCGGTCGAGCCACCATTGCTGCGTCGTACCCATCGCGGTTTCGGGGTATCCCAGCACAGTAGCTGCCGCATCGTTCCAGGCTATCTGGTCACGCTCAAGCGAGATGTCCCAGATGACGTCGTTTGATGCGAGCGCCGCGAGGCGATAGCGCTCCTCGCTTTCCTGCAGGGCGTTCTCCGCGGTGACCTGGTCGTCGATATCCTCAAGACTTCCGTACCAGATCTCGACCTTTCCCTCAGCATCGAGGCGCGGCCACGCTCGCGCGCGGTGCCAACGATAGCTGCCGTCTGCTAGCAGCAATCGATAACGCGTATCTGCGATATCGCCGCGCCCGGTTTCGATTGCGTGCGCCCATAATTCGAGAACCGGCGGCAGATCGTCGGGATGAACGGCGCGCGCCCATCCGTCGCCCAGCGATTCCTGGACTTTCAGTCCGGTCAGCGCCGCCCAGCGCGGACTTAACTCGAGAATCTTGCCATGGGCGTCAGCGACCCACGGGATCTGAGGATTCAGCTCGACGGAATAGCGATGATGTTCTTCGCTGCGCCGCAACGCAGCCAACGCGACGCTCATCTCGGAGCGCGTATTCAATATTTGCTTAAGCGCGGCGTGGCTGGAGGTCAGCGTCCGCAGGATAACACAGGCTACCAGCACGAACGTCAGCCCAATCCCCACGAGAAACCAATCGTGGGAAAGCAACAATCGCATCGTCACCGGCATTGCGCCGAAAAGCAAGACAAGCCGGCCCGCGGTCGGCAGACTCTGCAAACAATAACAGCAGCCAATGGAGCCGAGGAAAATATACAATGCCACCGATGTGGTGCGCACCGGATCCTCGTGGCTGACGAGCAGCAGGCCCCAGCCACCGAACGCCGCGCTCAGCGCTGCCGCAATGCCGATCGTGCCATAGAAATAGCGCCGGATTTGCG
>DATIGZ010000065.1:0-6122 GCA_035481255.1 Sphingomonas sp.
CGATCTACTTCAACTCGCGTGGCCGCGCGAAGGTGGAGCTGGCGTTGGCGAAGGGCAAGAAGACTCACGACAAGCGCGAGTCGATCAAGGAGCGGGACTGGAAGCGTGAACAAGGAAGGCTCCTCCGCGACCGTGGCTGAATTCGGGGATGTTGGCGTTGACCAGCCACGCCTGCTCGTTGCGGATTTCCGCATAGGCCTCAGCGATCGACCCCTCGCCAAAACGCAGCGCCTTCACCTCGGTGCCCTGAAGCGCGATGCCGGCTTCGTACACGTCCTCGATGAAATATTCGAAGCGCGCCTTCCGGTTCTCGGCGACGATCTTCTTCTTGTCGAATTCGGTGGGACGCGGGCGGGCCATAAGGAGGGGCGATGTAGGGCCGCGCGGCGCTAAAGGGAAGCCGAGGGAATCAGATAATCCATTCAACCGCCATCCCCGCCAAAGCGGGAATGACGCAATGGCAGAGCGATGACGTGAGGGCTTAGAGAATCCCCGCCGCTTTCATCGCAGCGTCCACCGCCGCCTTGCTCGCGTCGCCGGGCTCGACCATCGGCAGCCGAAGCTCGGCGGAGATTTCGGGCCGCAGCTTGTTCACCGCATACTTCACCGGCCCCGGCGATGCGTCGGTGAACAGCGCGAGATGCAGCGCGAACAACCGGTCGTGCAGCGCCAATGCCAGCGCGGTGTTGCCCTCGGCCCAAGCCGCCTGGAACTGCGCGCACAGCCTGGGCGCGACGTTGGCGCTGACCGAGATGCAGCCCACCCCGCCCATCGCATTGAACGCGGGCGCGGTCTCGTCATTGCCCGACAGCTGCGCGAAGCTCGCGCGCAGCGCCGCGCGGTGCTTCGACACGCGCGTCAGATCGCCGGTGGCGTCCTTGATCGCGACGAACTTGCCCGGAAACGCCTCGACGATGCGGATCACCGTCTCGGGGTGGATGTCGGTCGCGGTGCGGGCGGGCACGTTGTAGAGTACGATCGGCAGCTCGCACTCGGCGGCGACCGCCTCGAAATGGCGGAAGATGCCTTCCTGGCTCGGGCGGTTGTAATAGGGCGGGACCATCAGCACCGCGTCGGCGCCGGCTTCCTTCGCGGCCTTGACGTTGCCGATCGCGACGCGCGTGTCGTTGGACCCAGTGCCTGCGATCACCGGAACGCGGCCGCGCACCTGATCGGCGCACACGCGCACCACCTCGAAATGCTCGTCCTTGGTCAGCGTCGCGGCCTCGCCCGTGGTGCCCACCGGCACCAGTGCGGACGAGCCCTCGGTGATCTGCCATTCGACGAAATCGCGGAACACGTCCTCGGCGAAATCGCCGTTACGGAACGGGGTAATCAGGGCGGGGATCGATCCGTTGAACATATGCGCGAAAAAGCCCCAATCATCCGAAATTCGGGGTGGCCAATAGGCTTTGGTTGCGTATCATGTCCAGCATGCTTGCCTCTTTGTTCAGGAGCGGGCTTCTGCTCGCCGGCGTATCGGGTGTCGCGGTCTCTTCACAGGTCGTGCAGGATGGATTCGAGCGCGCGCGCGTTCAGGTCGCGGCGCTGGCCGCTTCATCGCAGGTCTACCCGGCTCCCGCCGCGTCGGGGCTTCAATATAATCTCGACCAGTGGAAGCGGCTCCAGCAGTCGGATCGCTGGCCGTTCACCGACTATGCCAACTTCCTGCTCGCGCACCCCGGCTGGCCGGGCGAGACCGGCCGCCGCGCCGCCGCCGAGACCTCGCTGACCTCGGGCGCGGAGGCGCCGTCGCTGGTCGTCCGCTTCTTCGAACGCTTCCCGCCCGCTACCGCCGCGGGCCGTGTCCGCTATGCCGAGGCGCTCGCCGCCTCGGGCCGCCGGGCCGAAGCCAACGAGCATGCCCGCCGCGCGTGGCGCAGCGGCGCGCTCCGTCCCGCCGACGAAAGCGCGATCCTCTCCGGCTTCCCCGGCGCGCTGACCGCGGCGGATCATGATGCCCGCATGGACGCGCTGCTCTGGCAGGATTCGCGCACCGCCGCCGCGCGCCAGATCGCCTACACCTCGCCGCAGAACCGTCCGCTGTTCGACGCCCGGCTCGCGATGCAGAGCAACTGGCCCGACGCGCAGACCAAGGCCGCTTCCGCCGAAGCGTTCGGCGCGCGCGACCCCGGCTTCATCGCGGACCGCGCGATGTGGTTCCGCAACAATGGCGCCAGCGGCTCGGCCCGCTCGCTCCTTGCGCGTCCGCGCAGCCTCGCGACGCTGCCCGGCGATGTCGAGGAATGGTATGAGGTTCTGCTCGTCAACGCCCGCGCGGCGGAGAGCGACGGCCAGTACAGCCTAGCCTATTCCATCGCGTCGCAGGTCGATGACGCCCTTCCGCCCGGCGCCGACGTGGCGGCGATGGGCCTTGGCATCCGCGACGACTACACCAGCCTCGTCTGGCTCGCGGGCAATGCGGCGATGCACAAGCTGCGCCGCCCGGCCGACGCGGTGATGATGTTCGACCGCTATTCGCGCGGCAGCCGGACCCCGACGACGCAGTCCAAGGGCCTCTATTGGGCGGGCCGCGCGGCCGAGGCGGCCGGACAGCAGGCCGCGGCACAGGGTTATTATGAGCGCGCCGCCGCCTTCTCCGACCTCTATTACGGCCAGCTCGCCGCCGAGCGGATGAGCCGTGCATTGAAGGCGCCGCCCGCGTTCGACGGCACGCGGGCCTCGTCCGCCGCGCGCACCGCCTTCTACAATCGCGAGGTGGTTCAGGCGGCGCGGCTGCTCGGCACGCTCGGCCGCTGGCAGGATCAGAGCCTGTTCCTGCGCCAGATCGCCGCCGACGCCACCAGCGCCGAGGATCACGTTCTCGCCACCGAGCTGTCGCGCAGCATCGGCCGCCCGGATCTGGGGGTCATGGTCGGGCGCAGCGCGCTGTTGAACGGTCTCAACGACTATACCGTCGCCGGCTACCCCTCGGTCCGGGTGCCGCAGGGCGAGGAGAGCTATTTCACGATCATCCACGCCATCGCCCGGCAGGAAAGCCAGTTCGATAAGGCTGCGGTCAGTCATGCCGGCGCGCGCGGGCTGATGCAGCTGATGCCCGGCACCGCGCGCGAGACCGCGGGCAAGCTTGGCCTCGGCTACAACATGTCTTCGCTCACCGTGGACACCGATTACAACATCCGGCTCGGATCGAGCTACTTCCAGCGGATGCTGAGCTATTATGGCGGCAGCTATCCGCTCGCCGTCGCCGCTTACAATGCCGGCCCCGGCAACGTGAACAAGTGGCTGCGCGCCAATGGCGACCCGCGCACCGGCAGCATCGCGATGGTCGACTGGGTCGAGGCGATTCCGATCTACGAGACCAAGAACTACGTCCAGCGCGTGCTCGAAAATGCCGTGGTCTATGACCTGCTGCATCCCAACTACGCCCGTTCGCGCGGCCCGGCGCATCTCAGCTGGTATCTCGGAAAGAGCCGCCCCGGTTGATCGAAGTCCTTGCCTATGAAGAAGGACAGTTCGGAGAGGTCGATGCGCTGTGGCGCGCCGTCTTCCCGGAAGACCCGCCGCACAGCCACGCGTCCGTCGCGATCCCGCAGAAGCTCGCCGTCCAGCGCGACCTGTTGCTCGTAGCGGTCGAGGGCGGACGCGTGCTCGGCACGATCCTCGCCGGCTATGACGGGCATCGCGGCTGGCTCTACAAGCTCGCCGTTCACCCTAATGCCCGGCATTGCGGGATCGGGACCAGGCTCGTCCGGGCCGCCGAGAAAAAGCTGGCCGCCAAGGGCTGCACCAAGGTGAATCTTCAGGTACGCGCCGGCAATGACGAAGCCGCCCGCTTCTGGGCGCGCATGGGCTATGGCGAGGAACCGAGGATCAGCATGGGCCGCAGCCTGACATGAGCATGGATCGCCCCAACTATATCACCATCGCGGGCTATTCGGCGCTCAAGGCCGAGTATGACGCGCTGTTCGGCGGCGAGCGCCCCAGGCTGGTCGAGACGATCGCCTGGGCGGCCGGCAACGGCGACCGGTCGGAGAATGGCGATTACATCTACGGCCGCAAGCGCCTGCGCGAGATCGACCGTCGCCTTGGCTGGCTGTCGAAGCGGATGAAGGCGGCCAAGGTGGTCGATCCCTCGCGTCAGGAGGACCGCGGCCGCATCTGGTTCGGCGCCACCGCCACCATCGCGGACGAGGACGACAACCATCGCACCCTGACCTTCGTGGGGGATGACGAGGCCGACGCGGGCAAGGGTCTTGTCGGCTGGAACGCCCCCCTCGCCCGCGCGTTGCGGGGCGCGGCTGTCGGCGATCTGCGCCGCGTGGTGCTGCCCGCCGGTGAAAAGGAATATGAGGTGATGGAGATCAGCTACCCCGTCTGAGGCATCCCCCGCTCTAATTAATATTGACTCGCAATAGCGACCATGCTCAGGGCACGCGCGCAGTGTCCGGCCGTGGCCGTCAATCCCTGACGGAAACCCTTGCGCTGCCGTGAAGCAGGGGATTTCCATGAGGACGACGTATCGCTTTCTGACCACCGCGGCTTTGGTACTGACTGTTCCCACGGGCGCATTCGCCGCGCAGGAGGAAGCACCGGCGGACGAAAAGCAGAAGTCCGAGGAAATCGTCGTCTATGGCCGTGGCGAGCAGAAGAACACGCTCGCGACCGGCCTGGACCTCTCTCCGCGCCAGACGCCGCAGTCGATCAGCGTCATCACGCGCGAACAGCTCGAGGATCAGGCGGCCGCCAATATCGGCGAGGCGCTCGCCTACACCACCGGCATCTCGGTCAAGGCGGTCGATCGCGGCCGCAACACCCTCGCCGCGCGCGGCTTCGACATCACCAATTTCCAGATCGACGGCGCTCCCTTCACCACCGGCAATATCGGGCTGGAAGAGAATAGCAGCGCGATCTTCGAGCGGGTCGAGGTCATTCGCGGCGCCAACGGCCTGCTGCAAGGCGCCGGCGAGCCTTCCGCGACGATCAATCTGGTGCGCAAGCACGCCGAAGCCCGCGAACTGACCGGCACGATCGACCTCGAGGGCGGTTCGTGGAACCGCTTCGCGGTGACCGGCGACGTCACCGTGCCGATCACCGCCGACGGTGCGGTGCGCGGGCGGCTGGTCGCGCAATATGCCACGCAGGATTCGTTCGTCGATCTCGAGAAGTCGAAGACCTGGCTGGTCTATGGCGTGATCGACGCCGATCTTGGCGCCAACACCCGGCTCAGCATCGGCGCGAGCTGGCAGCGCGACGAACGCGACGGCACGCTGTGGGGTCAGCTTCCCTATTGGTACAGCGACGGCACGCGCACCGACTGGCCGCGCTCCAAGACCACCGGTGCGGGCTGGAACCTTTGGGACACGGTCGAGAAGACGGCGTTCGTCACCCTCGAGCATCGCCTAGGCGGCAGTTGGTCGCTGCGTGCCGATGTCAGCTATCAGGAGCAGTTCGAGGAATCGAAGCTGCTCTGGACCGGGGGCCTGCCTGATCGCACTACCGGCCTTGGCATGAGTGCTGAAGGCTATTGGTACGAGGCGCATCCGAAACAATGGAATGCCGGCGTTTCGGCGCGCGGCAATTTCAACCTCTTCGGGCGTGAGCACGAGTTGATCGTTGGCGGAAACTATCGCCACTACACCAGCGGCTGGACCAATCGCGATCCCGTGGCGGTGGCCCCGATCGGCGATTTCAACGTCTGGGATGGCAGCAAGCACCCCGAACCGGTCTGGGGCGACCGCTACCGGATGAGCGGGTTCGGCACGACCGAACAATATGCCGTATATGGCGCGACCCGGCTTCAGCTACTCGACCGGCTCAAGCTGATCGGCGGCGCGCGGGTCAGCTGGTGGCAACGCGACGAGGAAGTGGCACTCTACACCCCCACCGCCTTCACCATCCGCCACAGCGGCCGCGTCACGCCCTATGCCGGGCTTGTGTTCGACGTGACGGGTAATCTCTCCGCCTATGCGAGCTATACCAGCATCTTCAATCCGCAGGACGCCAGGGACCGCAACGGCGCCTACCTCCCCCCGGTCGTCGGCAATAATTACGAGGCCGGCCTCAAGGGCGAATGGATGAACGGCCGCCTCCGCGCGTCCGCCGCGATCTTCCGCATCGAGCAGGATAATTTCGCGGTGGTCGATGACGGCTTCTTCGTC
>DATIGZ010000066.1:0-14662 GCA_035481255.1 Sphingomonas sp.
GAGGAAATCTTCGCCGTCACGCTGAAGCGCTTCCTCGCCGAGCGGCCGGGCTACCTCACCAAGACGGTCGAGACGATCAAGGGCGTGTCGGAAGAGACCACCACCGGCGTCCATCGCCTGTACGAGCTGGCCAAGAAGGGCAAGCTCCCGTTCCCGGCGATCAACGTCAACGACAGCGTCACCAAGTCGAAGTTCGACAACCTCTATGGCTGCAAGGAATCGCTGGTCGACGCGATCCGCCGCGCCACCGACGTGATGCTCGCCGGGAAGGTCGCCTGCGTCGCCGGCTTCGGTGACGTTGGCAAGGGCTCGGCCCAGTCGCTCCGCAACGGCGGCGCACGCGTTCTGGTCACCGAGATCGATCCGATCTGCGCGCTTCAGGCGGCGATGGAAGGCTATGAAGTCGTGACGATGGAAGAAGCGGCGACCCGCGCCGACATCTTCTGCACCGCGACCGGCAACGCCGACGTCATCACCGTCGACCATATGCGCGCGATGAAGCCGATGGCGATCGTCTGCAACATCGGCCACTTCGACAGCGAGATCCAGATCGCGGGTCTCAACAATATGAAGTGGACCGAAGTGAAGCCGCAGGTCGACCTCGTCGAGTTCCCGGACGGCAAGCAGATCATCATCCTGTCGAAGGGCCGCCTGGTGAACCTGGGCAACGCGACCGGCCACCCGTCGTTCGTGATGTCGTCGTCCTTCACCAACCAGGTGCTGGCGCAGATCGAGCTGTGGACCAAGGCGGACGAGTATAAGAACGAAGTGTACGTCCTGCCCAAGCACCTCGACGAAAAGGTCGCGGCGCTTCACCTCGAGAAGCTGGGCGTCAAGCTGTCGAAGCTCAGCCAGCAGCAGGCCGACTATATCGGCGTGCCGGTGGAAGGCCCGTTCAAGCCGGACCATTACCGCTACTAAGTTCGGCGTAAGCCGGAAGAAAGGGCGCGCCCAGTGATGGGCGCGCCCTTTTCTATTGCGCGTAGGTTTCGGGCAGGTCGCCCAGCGCTTCGTTGAGCGGGTCGAGCCACGGCTCGAAGCGGCGCCACGCGCCGATGCCCTCACGGTTGAGCGGGCGGCGCACCTGATCGGCGCTGGCGGTTGCGACCGAGCGTTCGGTCTTGTGGAAATCGAGGCAGGCCGGATCGAAGGGCAGTTGCAGGTGCGCGAGCAGCCGCCGCGTCTCGCCTTCCAGATCCTCGACCAGCCGCTCATAGATCACGCGATGCACGTAGCCGGGCAGGGCGGTTTCGAAGTGCCGCATCAGGCGCACATAGTCGCGGTAGAAGGCTGGCATCTCGGTCAGCGAGAAGGACGACGGATGCCCCTGCGCGAATAGCAGGCGGAAATTGGACACGCAGCAATCGAGCGGGTTGCGGCGCACGTCGATGATCCGCGCGTTGGGCAACACCGCGCGGATGAAGCCGAGGTCGAGCCAGTTGTGCGGCAGCTTGTCGATGAAGAAGGGCCGGCCCGTGCGGCGATGCGCGGCGGCACGCGCGAGATATTGTTCGCCCCAGTAACGGCGGGCGTCGGGTGACAGGCCCGCGAGCAAATCGCGATAGGAACTGCCGGGCGCGGCATCGCTTTCGGCGGCGAAGGTGCGGATCAGCGCGGGAATGATCGGAAGCTCGGCCGTCCCCTCGATTTGCGGATGACTGGAGAGGATTTGTTCGACCAGGGTCGAACCCGATCGCGGCATCCCGACGACGAAGATAGGGGCCGGTGAGGCTGCACCGGTTTCGTCCGCCAGGAAGGCGGCCTCGAACAGTCGTTCGCTCCGTGCGACTTCCGCGGTGACGCCATCCGCGTCGTAATCAAGCGTATCGCGCCGCAGCCGGTTTCCCTCGAGATAATGCTCGAACGCGCGTTCGGGGCGGGCGGCCGTCTCGTGAACGGTGGCGATCGCGAAGTGCAGATGGGTCGCATCATCGGGCGTGGGAGCCGCGGCGAGCGCTTGTTCCATCGCCGGAAGCTCGTCCTCGCTCAGACAGCGGCCAAGCGCGGCGAGGTTCCAGTAGAGCCGGGCGTGCCCCGGCGAGCGGGCGAGGCCGAGCCGATAGGCCTGCGCGCTTTGCTCGCGCTTGCCCAGCGTGCGGAAGGCATTGCCGAGGCCGATCCACAGATCGGCCTCGTTCGGCACATGCTGAAGCAGCCGCCGGTAAAGGTCGGCCGCCTCCGTATGGGCACCGGTCTCGGTCAGCAGCGTGGCCCGGAAGCGCAGCAGGTCGACATTGCCCGGATGCCGTTTGAGCGCGGGATCGAGCGCGGTTAGCGCGTCGGCCGGGCGTGCCTGATGATAGAGTACGCGCGCGAGGGCGACATGCGCTTCTACGTAAGCGGGGGAGGCGTCGATTGCGCTGCGCAGTGACGCTTCGGCGCTATGCAGCGCGCCGCGGGTCGCGAGAATCTCGCCCAGGATCAGATGCGCGACCGCGTCGTCAGATTCGCTCATCAGATGGGCGCGCAGACCCGCGACATGCGCTTCGCCGCTGCCCGCTTGCATGGCGCGTGCCGCGTTGGCGAGCAGCGCGACCGATCGCGACGCCACGACGGCGGCGGCCTCGGCCTGCTCGGCTTCCGGCACCCGCGCCAGACGGCGCAGCGCCGCCGCCTTCAGCCGGAATGCGGCCGGAGGCGGAACGGGCGCACGCAGCAAAACGTCGGCCTGCGCCAGCGCGGCTTGCGGCGTGACGGCAAGCAGCGAGCGCCCGTTCGCCAGCGCTTCCGCCACGCCGCCGGACCGGACTTCGGTGTCAGGCATAGCCGAGCAATGCGCGGATCCCGGGGGCGACGACCTCGACCAGGCGCTTTTGTGCGTCGGGCAGTTCGTCGGGAAGTTCGACTTCGACGCCCAGCTTTTCCCGCGCGGTACCGCTCTGCTCCTTGTCGGAGCCGATGCGCACGCGCTCGCGCCAGTCGTCCGGCATGGCGATGCCGCAGGCGCCCAGCAAACCGGTGAAGAACGCTTCGCCCTGCGGCGTGTCGAGCTGCTTCAGGTTCGCGACGACGTCTTCATACTTCACGATATGCGTGTCGGTACCGACCCATGCGGCGGCGTTGTTGAGATAGACGTCGAGCAGCGCCGGCGCCTTTTGATGAATGCCGACGATCATCAGGTTTAGCAGCGCATCGACCGTCAGCTTGCCGCTGCGCAAGTGATCGACATTGCCGCGGAACGCGTCCGACAGGAAGAAGCGCGCACGGGCCAGCACCCAATCGTGCGGATCGCGGACCAGCAGAATCTTGCGTGTGGCGGAAAGCTCGATCACCGACGCGTCGCCGAAGAACAAATGGCCCCAGCTCAGCATGTTGCGGGCAGGATCGAACGCCTGCCGATGCTCCTGCAAATTGGCCCACTGGATGAACTGAGCGTCATATTGCTGTTCGACCGGGACGAACATGCGGACGATGTTGCGGAGCAGATGGCTGCCCGACTTGGGTACGCTGTTAAGGAAGACAGGCTGGCGAAGGGGCGTTTGCTCAAAGCGGCGGTTGGCGTCGTCAAGCGTGTCGGGCGCAAGGATGACCTGCGGCATAGCTGGTCCTTATCGAATCGGGTTTGCAATCCTAGCCGCTGAGGCCGGGCAAGAAAAATGGGCGGCGGTTGCCCGCCGCCCATTCGATGCTTTCGATCGCGATGCGATCAGAAGCGGGCCTTGGCGCCGACGAAGAAGCGGCGGCCGAGATAGTCGTACTGCGATGCGAACACCGACTGGCCGACCGTGTTGATCGTGCCCTGGTTGAGGCTGTTACCGCCCGCAACCGTGACCCGCGGCGGCTTCTGGTCGAACAGGTTCGACACGCCGAGGGTGAAGTCGAAGTTCTTGAGCTTCTTGGTCACCGACACGCTGTGGTAGAAGCGTGCTTCGGCCTTCAGATCGACGCAGAACTCACCATACACGGCGGTCGTGCGGCAGATGTCGCCGACGATCGCACGATAGTCTCCCTCGTCCGACGTCGCGCCGATGATGTTGAGGCCATAGTAGAAGCTCAACGTATCGTTGGGATGCCAGAAGAAGTCGAAGTCACCCACCCAGCGCGGCTCGCCGGCTTCACCGGTGTTGTCGTTCGCGGTGTTGTTGAACAGCGCGACGGTGTCTTCGATCTGCCAGGTCATCTGCGCATTGGCGACGAAGCGGCCGAGGCTGCCCAGACCCTGCTCGACACTGGCCGTGACGTCGACGCCGCGGTTACGCTGCTGGTTGATGTTGATGAAGGTCGCCTGGACGCGGTCCACGTTGTTCACGCCGCTGACGCCCGCGGGCAGGCGGGTGAACAGCGAGCAGAGCGGATCGGTCGGGAAGAACTCCGAATTGTAGCAGCCGCCGACGATGTTCGCGGCGCTGAGCGTCGCGATTTCGCCGCGGATGTCGATGTCGAAGTAATCGACGGCGATGTTGATGCGGGTGTTCGGCAGGAAGGCGAAACGCGGCGTGAGCACGGCGCTGATCGACTTCGCGGTCGAGGTTTCCGGATCCAGCACGCCGATGCCGCCACCCTGGATGACCGTGACCGACGGGCCAGCGCCGCTATGGTCGCCCGGAATACCGGCCGCCTGACAGTTCGCCTTCACGCGTGCGTTGGTCGCGGGGTTGGTCGCCCACTGAATGCACGGATCGACCTGACGCTGCGTCAGGAACGAGCTCTGATTGGCGAGGAACTGCTCGAACAGCGCCGGAGCGCGGAACGAGGTGCCGTAACGGCCGCGCAGACGGAGGAAGTCCGTCAGCTGCCAGTTGACGCCGACGCTGTAGGTCCAGTTGCCGTTGCTCTCGTCCTCGAAACGATCCGAGGCGCGGGTCGCCTTCACGTTGGTGACGCGGCCCGAACCCGAGATGGTCAGCGACTTGATGAGCGGAATGTCCTTGAGCAGCGGAATCTCGATTTCGCCGAAGGCTTCCTTCGTCACCACCCAACCGGCCGTACGGCCTGCGCTGGTCTGGCCCCATGCGTTGCCGGCGAGCGTCACCGCACCCGGCGTGTCGTCGATCTCGTCGCGACGGTAAGCGACGCCGAGTGCGGCCTGCACGTCACCCGACCACGGGAGCGTGAGCACGCGGCCGTTGAGCGACAATTCGCTCGCGAGCTGAGTGTAGACCGTGTTGCCGGTGTCGGTACCGAACAGCATGTCGCGCTCAGCAGCGGTGAACTCGCCGGCCAGGAAGCCCGGACGGGTCCAGTCGATGTCGATGCACGGACGGTTGCTGACCGGCGTGCGGGTGCCCGCGCACGAACCGGTGCGATAGTCGTGCAGGTCGACCGAGTCCTTGAAGATCACGTCCGACGTGTAGTCGCCGTCCGACCGGCTGTACTGGACGTAGCCGTTCCAGTTGAAGTCCGAGCCGAGCTTGCCGTCGATCCACGCGAGGCCGCGCGAATATTCGACCTTCTGGCTGGCGCTGTTGTGATCGGTGATCACGGTCGGGCTCAGGTAGAAGGGGCCGCCCCAGCCAACCGAGAACGGATCGCCGAAGCCCGGCGTGAAATTCTGGGTGTAACCGGTGAGGTACCAGAACTGGCGGAAGCTGGTCGACTTGGTCTCGCGCCGGTTGTGGAGCAGCTCAACGCCCACTTCGATCGAGTCGCTCACATTGTAAGCCGCGTCGATATAGCCGGTGTAAAGTTCGGTCTCCGGGATCAGCGATTCGCGGCCGTACATCGGGTGGTAGTAGTTATCCACCGCGGTCGAGGCGCGGTCGTAACCGACCTGATAGAAGCCCGGCGGCGTGATGAAGTTGGCGCGCGGGTTGGCCGGGTTGCGCAGCGGGATGTGTGCGCCGAGATTGTCGCCGGCATAGTTATACTGCCAGCGGCCAGCCTGTGCGAAGCCCGCAGTGTAGACCCAGACGTGACCCCAGGCGAGCTCGTTACAGCGCGGCGCACCGGTGCGCGGATCGATAATGTCGGCGCGGCTGCCGTCGCGGCGGAAGATATACTCCTCCGGGCAGGTCAGATAGTCGCGGTCAGCGCGCTGGAAGTTCGCGCGCTTGAAATAGTCGAACGCCGCGAGGATGTGGCCGTTGCCGAAATCCTTGCCCCACGAAGCGCTAAGGCGATACTGCTCGCCGCCGCTTTCACCGGGAACCGAGGCGAAAGCGTCAAGCTCGATCCCGTTGGTGTTCTTCTTGGTGATCAGGTTGACCACGCCCGCGACCGCGTCCGAACCATAGACCGACGATGCGCCGGTCTTCAGGATTTCGACCTGGCTGACGATCGACTGCGGCAGCACGTTGAGGTCGAAGGCGCTGATCGCGCCGCGCGTGCCGGCGGGGCCGGCGCGGCGGCCGTTGAGCAGGACGAGCGTACGCTCGGCGCCAAGGCCGCGCAGCGAGATGGTTTCCGCGCCCGGACCGCCGTTGGTGACGAAGGCCGACGAGATCGCCGAGGTGACCTGCGCCGAACCCGCCGCGACCGGCGATGACTGGAGCATTTCCGCGGTGCTGAACTGACCGGCTGCCTGTGCGGTCGCCGGATCGATGATGGTGACGGGGTCGGGCGTGTTGAACGGGCTGCGGCGCAGGCGCGAACCCGTCACCACCACGGTGCTGTCGTCTTCCTCAGCTTGCGCGGTGGTGGGCGCTTCGGCCTGGGTGCTGTCCGCGGGCGCATCCTGCGCGAGAGCGGGAGAGAAGCTGGTCACTGCCAGGCCAAAGAGCGCGGCGGACCGGAGCGCTGTCGCGCCCAGGAACGTGGATTTCGCCATTTACTTGTGTCCCCTATTTACACAACTAATCGGTGATCCTTGCGGTACTGCGGGTAAAGCGCAACCCTCATGACAAAAAATGTAGCGTCCGTTACGATGTTCGCCGGAAGATGTAGCAAAGTTGCAACAACGTCTTTGCGATACACTTCGCCGATGCACCGGGTTTTCGGGCGCGAAAGCATGTCCTAAGAGCCGGATGATGAAGAACGGCGCGACGCGGTGATCCATATTTCCAACGCTGCGGCGGTCACCGCCGGCGCGGTGGTCGCGCTGCTCGTTCTGGCGGGTGCCGCGATGCTGTTCGCGGGCCTTCGCGCGCGGTCGCGCGCCACCGTTCTGCTCGAGGCGCACCGGCGTGCCGACGCGCTTGCCGCCAGCGCGCCGGCGCAGGCGATGGTGGTGCGCGCCGACGGGCGGGTCGAGTTGAGCGACAAGCTTGCCGATCTGCTGGGCCTTGAAACGGTGCCGACGCATCTGTCGGAGATTGTCGGCAACGAGGCGGTCTTTGCGCCAGCGGAAGCTGCGGCGCTGGAGCAGGACATCGCGACGGCGCAGAAGGCGGCGCGTCCGTTCCGTGCCACGATCCGCGCGCGCGGATCGTCGCGTACCCTGTTGATGATCGGTCAGCGCGCGCCCGACGCGGTGCGCGCGCCGGGCGGGGTGGTGCTGTGGGTGTTCGACGCCACCGAGGCGCAGGAGGAGGTGGCGCGGCTGTCGGGTGAAGCGACGCGCTATCGCGAGGCGTTCGAGTCGCTCACCGGTCTGATTCAGTCGGCGCCGATGCCGATGTGGTATCGCGACCGCGAACTGCGCCTGGCGATGGTCAACAACGCCTATGTCACCGCGGTCAACGGCAAGGACGCCGAAACGGTGGTGAAGGCGGGGATCGAGCTGGTGGATGCGTCGGCGCCCGGCGGGCCGCTGGCCAGCGCCGCCAACGCGCGTGAGGCGGGGCGTCCGAGAATGGTCAAGCTGCCCGCGACGATCGCCGGCGCGCGGCGAATGCTGCACATCCACGACGTGCCGCTCCCGACCGGCGGCGTCGCGGGCTTCGCGGTCGACGTTGAGGAACTGGAACGTGCGCGGGCCGGGATCAAGCGTGCGGACGATGCGCAGCGCGAGACGTTCGACCGGCTTTCGGCCGGCGTCGCGCAGTTCGCGGCGGACCGCAGCCTCGTCTTCTGCAACCAGCCCTTCCGCCGCATGTTCGCGATGCGCAACGAATGGCTGGCCGACAAACCTGAGTTCGAACGCGTGCTGGAGCGGATGCGCGAAGCGAATCGCCTGCCGGTCGTCCGCGACTTCCCCGGCTGGAAGGCGGAGCGGCGCGACTGGTTCCGCGCGGACACGGCGCGTGAGGAGAATTGGGCGCTGCCCGGCGGCAACCATCTGCGCGTCGTCGCGCAGCCGCTGCCCGAGGGCGGGCTGCTGGTGATCTATGAGGATCTGACCGAGCAGGTGCAGCTAGCCAGCGCGCGTGACACGTTGCTGCGCGTGCGCACCGCGACCTTCGACAATCTGTTCGAGGCGCTTGGCGTGTTCACCGCCGACGGGCGTCTGCAGTTGTGGAACAACCGGTTCCGCCAGCTCTGGGGCTTCGAAGAAGCCTATCTGGCGGCGCACCCGCGTGTGGATGCGCTGGCGAAACAAGCTGGAAACCTTCTCGCCAACCCGGGCCGCGCCGTGCTGATGGGGGAACTGATTCGTGCCGCCACGGTCGAACGCCAGCAGCGCGGCGCCACGATCGAGTTCAAGGATGGCCGCTTTTTCGAGGTGGCGGCAGTGCCGTTGCCCGACGGCAACGCGCTGTTCACCATGCTCGATGTGTCCGACCGCCGCCGGGTGGAGAATGCGCTGCGTGAGCGCAACGACGCGTTGGAGACCGCCGACCGGGTCAAGAACGCGTTCGTGGCGAACATGAGCTATGAGCTGCGTACCCCGCTCACCTCGATCCAGGGATTCGCGGAGATGCTGCACGGCGGCTATGCCGGCGACCTGTCGCAGAGCGGAAGCGAATATACCGAGGCGATCCTGTCGTCGGTCGAGCGGCTGGGCGCGCTGGTCGACGATGTGCTCGACCTGACCCGCGAGGATGACGGGGTGGCGCGCGGGACGGTCGATCTGGAGCTGACCGCGGGCGCGGCGGCAGAGGCGGTGGCCCCCGCTGCGCAAGCCAAGCGGATCGAGCTTGCGGTCGAGGTGCAGGGCAGCGCCGGGACCACGCTGGGCGACGCGCGGCGCATCCGCCAGACGATCGAGCATCTGCTGCGCAACGCGATCGCCAACACGCCCGACAAGGGTCGTGTGCTGCTGCACATCGACGGCACGCCCAAGGGCGCGCGAATCGTGGTGTCGGATAACGGGCCGGGCATGGCCAAGAAGCTGGCGGACAAGGCCTTCGAACGCTTTGCCCAGCCGGGGATCAGCCGCGGCGGCGACCGCGCGCTCGGACTTGGCCTGCCGCTCGCCAAGCAGTTCGTCGAGGCGCATGGCGGCACGATCGAGCTGGTGTCCGAGCCGGGGCAGGGGACCATGGTGATCGTCGAGCTGCCGCGCGGATGATCCGGCTGGCGGACGCGGCGGCGAGCGAGGCGCTGGGCGCTCGGCTGGCGGAACTCGCGCGGCCGGGCGATGTGATCGCGCTGTCGGGCCAGCTGGGCGCGGGTAAGACCAGCATCGCGCGCGGGCTGCTGGCGGCGCTGGGGCTGGAAGAGGAGGCGCCCAGCCCGAGCTTCGCGATCATCCAGCCCTATGCCCCGCCGGAGGTGCGTTTTCCGGTATTGCACGTCGACCTCTACCGCATCGACGACCCGTCCGAGGCCGACGAACTGGGGCTGGACGATGCGCGGTACGATTCGCTGCTGGTGGTGGAATGGCCAGAGCGGCTGCCGGCATCGGCATGGGGCGATGCGCTGTGGCTCACCCTGACGATCGAGCCGGACGGCGCGCGCGGCTTGACAGCGCAGGTGCCCTCGTCATGGAAGGACCGATGGTTCCTGACATGAATCCGCCCGCACGGGCGCCGTATTTTCTGAACGAGCTGGGTTGGGGGGATGGCGAGATCCTGCCGCTGGCCGGCGATGCGTCGTTCCGCCGCTATTTCCGCGTGCAGGCGCCGGGGCGCAGCGCGATCCTGATGGACGCGCCGCCGCCGCAGGAGGACCCGCGTCCGTTCATCGACATCGCGCGCTGGCTGACGGGGCGCGGGTTCGCCGCGCCGCAAATCTATGGCGAGGACCTCGATACCGGTCTGGTGCTGATCGAGGATTTCGGCGACGCCCGGCTGCGCGAGACCGCCGATGCCGCGCCCGAGAGCGAGTTGCGCCTGTACGAAGCCGCGATCGACGTGCTGGTGCGGCTGCGCGACCATGAGGCGGCGGATGTCGGCCCCTATGACCGTGACGTCTATCAGCGCGAAGCGGCGCTGCTGACCGAATGGTATTGCCCCGCCGTCGGTCTGGACGTCGACGTCGACGGCTATGTCGCGGCATGGGACGCGGTGCTCGCGCCGGCGCTCGACGGCGCGCCGGTGACGGTGCTGCGCGACTATCATGCCGAGAATCTGATGCTGATCGAGGGCAGCGAGACCTTTGGCCTGCTCGATTTCCAGGACGCGCTCGCGGGGCATCCCGCCTATGATCTCGTCTCGCTGTTGCAGGACGCGCGGCGCGACGTGCACCCCGATCTGGAGACCGCGTTGCTCGACCGGTATCGCCGGATCACCGGGGCGGACGATGCGTTCTTCGACGCCTATCATGTGCTCGGCGCGCAGCGGAATGCGAAGATCATCGGCATCTTCACCCGGCTGTGGAAACGCGACGGCAAGCCGCGTTATCCGGGCCTGTGCCCGCGCGTTTGGGGTTATCTGGAGCGCGACCTGAAACATCCCGCGCTGGCGCCGGTCGCCGCGTGGTTCGACGCCAATATTCCCGCGCATCTGCGGGGCGATCCGATGGTGGTGGCGTGAGCACGAAGAAGACGCTTTCGATCCGGCCCGTACCCGCCGCGGCTGTGCCGGGGACGGCGATGGTGATGGCCGCCGGCCTTGGCAAGCGGATGCGTCCGCTCACCGCGACGCGCCCCAAGCCGCTGATCGAAGTGGCGGGTAAGCCGCTGATCGACCACGCGTTCGACCGGCTGCGCAGCGCCGGGGTCAAGCGCGCGGTGGTCAATGTCCACTATCTCGCCGACGCGCTCGAAGCGCATGTCACGCACCGGGTGAAGGACGTCGAGGTGGTCGTCTCCGACGAGCGCAAGCAGCTGATGGAGACCGGCGGCGGACTGGTTCAGGCGCGCGCGCTGCTGGGCGATGCGCCCTTTCTGTGCGTCAACAGCGACAATTTGTGGGTCGACGGCCCGATCGACGCGATCCGCCAGCTCGCGGCCGCGTGGGATGACGAGAAGATGGACGCGCTGCTGCTGCTCGTCCCGCTCGCCCGAGCGCATTGCCATCGCGGGCAGGGCGATTTCCATCTCGACGCGTTCGGCAAGATTACCCGCCGCCGCGCACCGGGACGGCTCGCGCCCTTCGTCTATACCGGCGTGCAGATCCTTTCGCCGCGCATCATCCGCGACTGGCCCGAGGGGCCGTTCTCGACCAACCTGTTCTGGGAGCGCGCGATCGAGGCGGGCCGCGCCTATGGCGTGGTGCATCAGGGGCTGTGGTTCGACGTCGGATCGCCGCCCGCGATCGCCGCGACCGAAGCGGTGCTGGCGGACGGCTAGGCTACAGCGCGGCCGCGTAGCCCGCCGTCATCTGTAATCGCTCGATATCCCGCCGCGGCGGCGCGCCGAACAAGCGGCGATACTCACGGCTGAACTGCGACTGGCTGTCATAGCCGACGGCGAATCCCGCCGAGCCGGCGCTCGCGCCTTCGGTCAGCATCAGGCGGCGTGCCTCCTGCAGCCTGAGCTGCTTCTGATACTCAAGCGGCGTCATCCGCGTCACCGCCTTGAAATGCGCGTGGAACGAGGACGTGCTCATGCCCGCCGCAGCCGCGATCTCGCCGATGCGGAGTTGTTCGTGGAAGCCGCGACGGATGCGGGCGATGGCGCGGCTGACTTGTCCCAGATGGCTGTCGGCTACCGCCATCTGCCGCAGTGTCGGACCATGCGGGCCGATGAGCAATCGGTAGAGAATTTCCCGCTCGATCAGCGGCATCAGCGCCGGAATGGTTTCCGGCCGGTCGAGCAGCCTGACCAGGCGGCAGCCGGCGTCGACCAGATCGGGGTCGCTGGGATAGACCGCCAGCATCGGCGCGTCACCCCGCTGGCCGGTGCCGCCTTCGGCGAGAATGAGGTCGGCCAGCGCCGCCTGATCAAGGTCAATCTTGCAGCAGAGATAGGGCGCCTCGGGGCTGGCCTCCAGCACATGGCCGACCAGCGGCAGATCGACCGACACGAGCAGATAGCGCGCGGCGTCATAGACCACATTGTGATCGCCGAGCGAGACGCGCTTCGACCCCTGGGCGATCAGGCAAAGCGATGCTTCATAGACCGATGGCGTCGCAACCGTCGGCTGATCGGCGCGGATCAGTGACAGGCGCGGTGCCGCGGTCCCGTTCATGCCGGGTTCCGGCATATGCCGTCCGATCAGTTCCGCCAATTCCGCGATGCGTTCCATGCGCCCCGTTTTCACCCCGCGCACGAAACCCGCAAGTCCGGCGGCGCGGTTTTGGAGGATCGTGCAAACTCTTTGGGCGATCGGCCTAACGGTTGCGGCGGGTCCGGCCCCATTTGCAGCGTCGCAATGAAGAAAGGACCGACCATGACCGGACTGAGCAACAAAACCATTCTCATCACCGGCGCATCGAGCGGAATCGGTGAGGCCGCCGCTCGTGAACTCGCCGCCGCCGGTGCCAGGCTGGTGATCGGCGCGCGCCGCATCGACCGGCTCCGCGCGCTGGCGGAGGATCTTGGCCCGCAAGTTGCCGCGCGGGAACTGGACGTCACCGACGCGCGGAGTTTCGAGGCGTTCGCCGCCGCGGCGGAGGAGGAGTTCGGGCGGATCGACGTGCTGATCAACAACGCCGGAGTGATGCCGCTGTCGCCGCTTGCCGCGCTCAAGCGCGACGAATGGGCGCGGATGATCGACGTCAACATCCATGGCGTGCTCAATGGTATCGCCGCCGTGCTGCCGCGCTTCGTCGCGCAGGGGGGCGGGCATGTCGTCAATGTCGCCTCGATCGGCGCGCATCTCGTCGTGCCGACCGGCGCGGTCTATTGCGCGACCAAATATGCGGTCTGGGCGATCACCGAGGGGCTGCGTCAGGAGCATTCGGATGTTCGCGCGACGATCATCTCGCCCGGCGTGGTCGCGACCGAGCTGGGCCATGACATCACCGATCCGGATGTAGCGGCCGGGCTTCAGGTGTGGCGCGCCAACTCGCTCCGCCCTGACGCGATCGCGCGTGCGATCCGCTACGCGGTCGAGCAGCCCGACGGCGTCGACGTCAACGAGGTGATCGTGCGCCCGGCCGGCGCGACGATGTAGTCCGCGTCACAATCACCTTGTCGAACCGCGCGCGGTCTCGCTACGGTCCCGGCCCACACACCCTCCCGGTCGGGAGCGGAACGAGACCGGAATGTCCGCACGCCTCAACCTCTACACGATCCCGCCGCACCGGGCGTTTGCCGACGCGCTCGCGCAGGGGCTGATCCGCCGTTTCGGCGGTGATCCGCTGCGGCTGGCGCGCGGGGTCGTGCTGGTTCCGACCAATCGCGCGAAGAAGGCGATCACCGATGCCTTTGTTCGCGCGAGCGGCGGGGGTCTGCTGCTGCCGCGACTGGTTGCGGTGGGCGATCCCGAACTGGATGAGGCGGCGGGTCCGTTCCTCGATCCCGCGGACGATGAGGATCCGGTGCCGCCCGCGGTCGATCCGCTGCAACGGCGCCTGATCCTGGCGAAGCTGGTGCAGGCCGGGCAGCCGGGGATCGACGCGGCAGAGGCGGTGCGGCTGGCGGGAGAGCTGGGGCGCACGCTCGATCAGCTGCTGGTCGAGGAGATCGACCCGCGGCGGATGCGCGACGTGGCGGTGGGAGAACTGTCCGAACATTGGCAGCGCTCACTCGACCTGTTCGAGATTGTCCTGAGCAAATGGCCGCAGGAGCTTGAAAAGCTTGGCCGGGTCGATCTGGCGGAGCGGCGCAATGCGCTGCTCGGGCGGGTGGCGGCACGCTGGCGGAATGATCCGCCTGACCGCTTCGTCTGCGCGGCGGGCATCACCACCTCGGCCCCCGCGATCGCGCGATTGCTGCGTGTGGTGGCGGGGCTACCGGGAGGGATGGTCGTCTTTCCCGGCGTCGATCTGGGAATGGGCGAGCCGGAATGGGCGATGCTGGGTCCGTTCGAGACGGACCCGGCGACGGGACGGCGCAAGCGCTCGCTCGAGACTCATCCGCAATTCCACCTCAAGTTGCTGATCGACCGGATGGGCGTTCAGCGGGCCGAGATCGACCCGTGGCGCGTCGCGACCGAGCTGGACGCGCCACCCGCGCGCAGCAAGGCGATCGCCAGCGCGATGATGCCGGCCGAATTGACCAAGGGCTGGAGCGACTTGCCGGCCGCCGAACGCCGTCTGGCTGAGGTGCGCGGGCTCGAGGTCGCCACCCCGGCGGAGGAGGCGCAGGCGATCGCGCTCGCCATGCGGCAAGCGTTGGAGGTCGAGGGGCGCACCGCGGCGTTGGTGACGCCCGACAGGGCGCTGGCCAAGCGGGTCGCGGCGCTTTGCGCGCGCTGGGGGCTGGCGATCGACGATTCGGCGGGAACCGCGCTGGCGAGCCTGCCGCCGGGGACGCTGTTGCTCGTGCTGGCCGAGGCCGGGGCGCAGGGGTTCGCACCGCTCGCGCTGCTGGCACTGCTCAAACATCCGCTGGTCGCGGCGGGTGACGACCGGCTGGTATGGCTGGAAGGGGCGCGCGCGCTCGACCTCGCGCTGCGCGGTCCGCGTCCAGCGG
>DATIGZ010000067.1:0-2439 GCA_035481255.1 Sphingomonas sp.
CGGCGCCGCGCAATCCGTACATAACGTCGTCGCCATCCATGCCTTGCAGCACATTGTCGAAATTCGAGCCGATGAAGTCGTCGTTGAAGGCCGAGCCATCGATATTCTCGATGCCCCCATGGAAGTAGCGTCCAGCCTGAATATCGACGGTGACGCCGGCGAGCATATTGCGGAAGTCCAGGGTGTCGATGCCGTCCCCGCCCGAGAAATAGACCTTTAGGAACAGACCGGCGCGCGACTCCTCGGACGCGATCCAGCGGTCATTCCCCGCCCCGCCGTTCATCACGACCCGCGTCGGCCCGCCATTGTCGCCGAAGATATCATCGCCATCGCCGCCATAGACGACCATGTCGTTGGCCTGCACTGGCGTGGGTCCGAGCCAGAAGCGATCGTCAAAGCTGGTGCCGGTGATTTCCCGGATTTGCTCGACGTAACGGATCAGGGTGCCGTCCACATCCCAGTCCGAGCCGCCGAGGCCGATCGTGTTAACGGTGATGCCGTGGTCGGCGCCAGCGAGCGACAGAAACAGCGTGTCCGTACCGCCTCCACCGTCGGCGAGATCGCCATAGCCGATGACCAGCGTGTCATTGCCGGCCCCGCCATACAGCTGGTCATATTCGGTCCCCTCGTCCGGGAAGACGTATGGATAGGAGCCTCCGGACCTGTAGCTACCCGAGGCAAGGAAGTCGTTCCCGGCCTCGCCGAAAACACGATCTGCCCCGTCGCCGCCATAGAGCTCGTCGGAATCGCCGCCGCCCAGGATAACGTCGTTGCCGCCCAGCCCCTGGATGGTATCGAATCCACCCGTTCCGATCATGAGGTCATCGCCCGGTCCGCCGGTCATATTGGCCATCGGCTCAAGGCCGGGGTCGAAAACATCCGAAGCGACCGAAATGGCCAGCGGCTGAATGAAGGCCGAGCCGGGCCCTCCTGCAAGTTCGTTCACAAGAAGCGGAGACTTGGCAGCCATGATAACCTCGCTGAACCGTTTCGGTGGTTAACCATGGCACGAAGCGATGTAACACTCAAACCACCCGGCGCTCGCCCGATCTCCTCCGCAGAAACTAACCCCTTCCTAGAGCCCGACTTTCAGCACACTTCGCAGCAGCACCGGACCGAGCAGACCCGATTCGAGCAGCGGAGAATCCTTCGCGTAATGCTTCCAGGTGCTGAAGGTGATGCGCCCGCCCGGCGGCTTAGGTTTTCCTTCGCGATACCAGTGGGGCAAACTGTCGATCCCGCCCGTCGCGCTGAACGCGGTCACCGGATAAGCATTCTCCTCGGGCAGTTGCTCGTCGCCGATCAGGCGGTTCGGCCAGAGATTGGTGACCGCAACCTCCAGCCGGTTTTCACCCGCGCGCACCGCGTCCGTAACATCGATGAGGAAGGGCGGTTTCCACAGGGCACCGAGCGGACGCCCGTTGACGCGAACCGAGGCGATCACCTCGACCCGCCCGAGATCGAGCCATAGCCGCCGGCCATCGCCCAGCGCGTCGCGAGGAACATTGAAGCTGGTCGAGTAGCCGGCGGTTCCGGAGAAGTGGCGAACCCCGAAATCCGGGTGGCGATGCAGCGACCGGAGCGCGCTCAGCGTGACCTCCGGCGGCGCCCCCAGGCCTGCGGGGAACGCGACCCGCCACGGCCCCGACAGCGGTGCCGGGGGAACGATGCCCACCGCGTTGATCGTCCGCTCACCGGCGATGTAGCGCCCGTTCTCCCACAACAGCAGAGCATCGCCTCCGGCCGAGAGCGTGAAAGCGGGCGGGGCCTCGGGTGGAGGGACAGGCCCGGCAGCGAGTTGCGCGACCGCGGCGGCAGAAAGCGCACCCCGTTCCAGCTTCAGCCCGGCGATATCGCCTTCGAAGTGGCGCGGGCGCGCAATAGCAAGACCCAGGGAAGCGTGAACGACCGCGTCCGAACGCGCGCCAGTGCCGACAAGCTTGCCGTTCAGGTATAGCGCGGGCGTGCCACGATCATAGACCAGCGCGAGATGCGTCCAGCCAGCGATCGCTACAGGCAATGCGAGCATGGCGGGATAGGTGTCACCGCGATGCTCATAAAGGATCAGGCCGTTGCGTCCCGCTGAAAGCGCTGCGATCGCGTGCCCCTCGCCGAACAGCTCATCGCCCGGCGGCGGATCGAGCAGGAAGCTCGCGCCGGATATGCCAAGCCGATCGGCGCTTCCTCCGCGCGCGAACGCGGCGGCGCGGGCAGCGACAACGGCAGGACTCCGGTCAGCCGAGGCGATTTCGGGCGAGATCGGCCACAAGTCGGTCTCGGGCTTGATCCAGCCGCTCAGGGTGAAGCTGCCGGCGACCGGCGCGTCCGTCGCAGGGTTCACCGCGGCATGCGCGCCGAATGACCGCCCGCCCTGCTTGCCGATCGAAGCGAGACCCGTTCGAGCCGGCGTACGGAACACGACGAAGCATGATCCCGCGG
>DATIGZ010000068.1:0-3962 GCA_035481255.1 Sphingomonas sp.
CGGTGAGGTTGTCCTGCCCCGCCTGCTGTGCCGCCGCGGGCAGCGCCGCAGCCAAAACCCAAACGAACACCGTCACCAACGCGAAACTCAACCTGCGCATTCACCAGTCCTTGCCGTACGGGAACGAAAGGAACATAGCGCCCCCGGCCCGATTTGCCATCCGGAGGAAAGATGCTTCGTTCGCTCGCCGCCGCCTTGCTGCTCGCAACCCCCGTACTCGCGCAGGAAGCGCCGTCCGCTCCGCCTCCGCCGCCCCCCGCAAAGCCACCCCAGCTGATCGTCGCGATCGCGGTTGACCAGTTCTCCGCCGACGTCTTCGCCGAATACCGCCAGCATTTCACCGGCGGTCTCGCGCGGCTCGCCAATGGCGTGGTCTTCCCCTCGGGCTATCAGAGCCACGCGGCGACCGAGACCTGTCCGGGTCATTCGACGATCCTCACCGGCAGCCGACCCGCGCGGACCGGTATCATCGCGAACGACTGGATCGACCTGAAGACGCCGCGTCAGGACAAGACCATTTATTGCTCAGAGGACGAGAGCGTTCCGGGCAGCAACTCCGCCAACTACACCGTCTCGCCGCTCCACCTGAAGGTGCCGACGCTGGGTGACCGGATGAAGGCGGCGAACCCCGCCGCCCGTGTCGTCGCGGTCACCGGCAAGGATCGCGCCGCGGTGATGATGTCGGGTCACACTGCCGATCAGGCCTGGTGGTGGGGCGGTAAGAGCTTCGTCAGCTATACCGGCCGCACCGAACCCGCGCCGGTCACCCGGATGAACACCGCGGTCACGGCGCAGCTCGGCCGCGCGCAGGCGGCGCTCGCGCTTCCCGACTTCTGCAATTCGCGCGACATCGCGGTGCCGATCGGCGCGGGCAAGACCGTGGGCACCGGCCGCTTTTCCCGCGACGCCGGCGACAGCCGGCGCTTCCGCGCCTCGCCCGAATTCGACACCGCGATCGTCGCGCTGGCCGGAGACATGTTCGAGGAGATGAAGCTCGGCCGCGGCACGACCACCGACCTGTTGATCGTCGGCGCGTCGGCCAGCGACTATGTCGGCCATACCTATGGCACCGAAGGCACCGAAATGTGCCTCCAGCTCTATCATCTGGACCGCACGCTCGGCGCGCTGTTCGAGCGGCTCGACGCCAGCGGTTTGGATTATCAGGTGGTGCTGACCGCCGATCATGGCGGCCATGACCTGCCCGAACGGCACAACATGCACGGCATTCCTGAAGCGGCGCGCGTCGAAGCCGGCATGGGCGCCAAAGCGATGGGTGCGAAGGTCGCAGCCAAGCTCGGCCTTGGCGACGCCCAGCTCCTGTGGGGCGGCAATTTCGGCGACATCTATGTCGATCCCGCCCTTCCCGCCAAGCAGCGTGAAGCAGTGCTGCGCGAGGCGATGGCGCTGTACCGCGCGCATCCGCAAGTCGCCGGGGTCTATACCCGCGCCGACATTCTCGCCACGCCCAGCCCCAGCGGCCCGCCCGAGACCTGGTCGATGCTCCAGCGCGCCCGCGCCTCGTTCTTCCCCGAACGCTCGGGCGACTTCGTCGTAGCATTGAAGCCGCGGATCACGCCGATCTCCGACCCCACCAACGGCTCGGTCGCGACGCATGGCAGCTTCTGGGACTATGACCGCCGCGTGCCGATCCTGTTCTGGCGCAAGGGTCAGACCGGCTTCGAGCAGCCCATGTCGGTCGAGACCGTCGACATCCTGCCCACACTCGCGAGCCTGATCGATCTGTCGATCCCGGCGAGCGAGATCGACGGGCGCTGCCTCGATCTCGACGCGGGGCCCGGCACGACCTGCCCGGCGCGCTGACGGCTCAGCCGGCGTCGAGCATCCGGATGATTCCGGAGAAATCGACGCCGGCATTCCCGGCATCGGCGAACTTCGCGTAGAGTTCCGCCGCGCGCGCGCCCATCGGCGTTTCGGCATGCGTGCTCTCGGCCGCTTCCATGGCGAGCTTCAGATCCTTGAGCATCAGCCCGGCGGCGAACCCGCCCTGATAGCCATTGTCCGCCGGCGTCTGCGGTCCCATGCCCGGCAGCGGGGCATAGGTGTTGAGCGACCAGCACGCGCCCGACGACACCGAGGCAATGTCGTAGAAGGTCTGCGGATCGAGCCCCAGCTTCTGCGCGAGCAGCAACGCCTCGCAGGTTGCGACCATCGTCGCGCCGAGCAGCATGTTGTTGCAGATCTTCGATGCCTGTCCGGCGCCATTGCCGCCGGCATGGATCACCGCCTTGCCCATCGCCGACAGGAACGCCTCGGCCCGCTCGAACGCGGCATCGTCGCCGCCGACCATGAAGGTCAGCGTGCCGCCCGCCGCCGCCGAGATTCCGCCCGAGACCGGCGCGTCCACCGCCGCCAGCCCCTTGGCCGCCGCCGCGTCAGCGACCCGACGCGCGGTCGCGACATCGATGGTCGAACAGTCGATCAGGATCGCGCCGGTGTCGGCCGCGCCGAACACGCTGTCCTCATAAACCTGTTCGACATGCCGCCCCGCGGGCAGCATCGTGATCACCGCCTCGGCGCCCTCGGCGGCCGCTGCCGCGCTGTCGACCGGCAGGCAACCCGCCGCCTTCGCCCGGTCAAGGGCCTCGGCGGACAGGTCGAACGCGCGAACATCGTGCCCCGCCTTCGCCAGATTCGCGGCCATCCCGCCGCCCATGTTACCAAGGCCGATAAAGCCGATACGCGCCATAACCCTCTCCGAATCCTTTGCCGGTTATTTGCCGGTCCAGTTGCCGGGCCGCTTCTCGACGAAAGCGGCCATGCCTTCCTTCTGGTCCGCGGTGCCGAACAGACCGTGGAACAGCCGCCGTTCGAACTGCACACCCTGTGCCAGCGTCGTTTCGAACGCCGCGTTGACCATTTCCTTGTTCGCCAGCACCGACAGCGGCGCCATGCCGGCAATCGCAGTGGCGGTCTTGAGCGCATCGTCGAGCAGTTCCGCGGCGGGAACGATGCGGCTGACCAAGCCGGCGCGCTCGGCCTCCTCGGCGCCCATCATCCGCCCCGTCAGGCACATCTCCATCGCCTTGGCCTTTCCGACCGCGCGCGTCAGGCGCTGCGACCCGCCCATGCCCGGCGCGACCGCCAGCTTGATCTCAGGCTGGCCGAACTTCGCGGTGTCGGCGGCGAGGATGAAGTCGCACATCATCGCCAGCTCACACCCGCCACCGAGCGCAAAGCCCGAAACGGCGGCGATCACCGGCTTGCGCGTGCGGGTGAACTGATCCCAGCCGGCGAAGAAATTATGGCCGTACATGTCGGCAAAGCCCTGCGCCTGCATCTCCTTGATGTCGGCGCCCGCCGCGAACGCCTTCTCGCTGCCGGTGAGCACCGCACAGCCCTGAGACGGGTCGGCATCGAACTTCGCGAAGGCATCGAGCAGTTCGCTCAGCACCTGGCTGTTGAGCGCGTTCAATGCCTGCGGGCGGTTGAGCGTCACCAGCGTGACGCCGCCGCGCTGTTCGACAAGGATGGTCTGATAGTCGGTCACGAAACGCTCCCAAAAGTCCCAAAAGTCATGCTGCTACGCGCGCGCGAGGCTCTTTCGCCGTCCAGCCGGCGGGCAAGGCAAGGATACCATGCCGCCATGGCTGTAGGAAAATGCCGTCACGCCGGCGTCCACGCCTCGCCTTCCGGCAACGGCGCAAAGATCTGATCGATCAGGTGATCGCTCACCTCCGCCACCGTCGCGGGTTCCCATCGCGGCGCATTGTCCTTGTCGACGATCAGCGCGCGCACGCCCTCGACAAAATCATGACGCTGCACGACATGGCTGGCGACCGCGAACTCCTGCCGCATCTCGTCCTCGAAGGTCGGCATGGTCTTGCCGTCGAGCAGTAGCTTCAGGCTGACCTTCATCGTCTGCGGAGATTTGGTGCCGAGCGTCGCCAGCTGCTGCTGCGCCCATTCGCCGCCATCCGCTTCGAGCGCGCCCACCACATCCT
>DATIGZ010000069.1:0-2853 GCA_035481255.1 Sphingomonas sp.
CCCTGAATCCGCTCGCCTTCATAGAGAAGCTGGAGTTCCTGGGTGAACTGGCGGTCCGAATATTCCGCCGGAACGTCGAGCGTCGGCAGCACGGTGTTGTCGAAATCGATCACCGTGTCGGTATTGCCGTCGCGCCACGAAGTGATGGTCTTGAAGGTCAGCGCGTCGGACAGGTTGATCTCGCCGGTCACCGACAGGCCCCGCGTCTCGACACGGTTGTCATCGCCGATCCCGGCGCGGGTGTCATAGACGCTGGCGGTCGGCGCATAGATCGGATCGACGCCGTTGGGCAGCAGACGCGTGCCGTGGCGCGGGTTCGAACGGTCGATCACGCGATCGCCCGCGACACGGATGAAGATGTTGTCCGAAGGAGTGAACTCGGCCGACAAGCGGGCGGCGAGCACGTCCTTGTTGTAATGCTCGGCACCGGTGGTGAGGTTGGTGCCGAAGCCGTCGCGCCAATATTGCGCGACCGCGGCGCCGAACGACAGCGTGTCGCCCACCGGCACCACCACCTGACCCACCAGGTCGATCTGGTTGTACGAGCCGTAGGAGGCGCGCGCCGATGCCTTGAACTGGCTGCCCAGACGGCGAGTGACGTACTTCACCGCACCGCCGATGGTGTTGCGGCCATAGAGCGTGCCCTGCGGCCCGCGCAGCACCTCGACCCGCTCGACGTCGAAAATATCGAGCACCGCGCCCTGCGGACGGGCGACATAGACGTCGTCGATATAGAGCGCGACGCCCGGTTCGAAGCCCCATAGCGGGTCCTGCTGGCCGACGCCGCGGCTGAACGCGATCAGCGTCGAGTTGGAGCCACGCGCGATCTGAAGCGTCAGGTTCGGGGTCTTGTCCTGAAGCGCGGTAATGTCGGCCGCGCCGCTCTTCACCAGCGAATCGCCGGTGACCACCGACATGGAGATCGGCACCTCGATCAGGCTTTCCTCACGGCGGCGCGCGGTGACGACGATCTCGCCCTCGGCCGCGGGCGCCGCTTCCTCGGTCGCCGGCGCAGGCGCGTCCTGTGCGAGCGCGGGCATGGCGGCAAGCGCGCCGAACGCGGCACCAGCGTTGAGAATCGTGCGGACAGACGGAATCAGGCGTAGCATCGAAGCTTCCTCCCCAGGTGACGGCCACGTGAACACCGCGGCTTGTAAGACGTTGGATGAGGCTATAGTGAAACCTGAACCGGGTTTCAACTTCCGGATTGGGGAGAGGCGCGAAATGGCTGAGGAACGTGGCTTGGGGGCCACAGCCGGTGCCGGACTGGTCGCGAAGAGCGAGGGCGCGGCGAGCGAAGGCAAGGAACCGCGCACGGCGCGCGGACGCCGCACGCTGCGCACGATCCTGGACGCCGCCGCGGCCGAGTTCGGCGAAAAGGGGTTCCACGAAGGATCGATCAGCGGGATCACCCGCCGCGCGGGCGTCGCGCTGGGCAGCTTCTATACCTATTTCGATTCGAAGGATGCGGTGTTCCGCGCGCTGGTGCGCGACATGAGCGAGCAGGTGCGCGAGCATGTCGCCCCCGCGATCCGCGCCGCACCCGAACAGATCGCCGCCGAACGTGCGGGCCTTGAGACCTTCATCGGCTTCGTGCGCAGGCACAAGGAGATCTACCGGATCATCGACGAGGCCGAATTCGTCGACCCCGAAAGCTTCCGCCTTCACTATGCGACGACCGCCGACCGCATCGAGAAGCGTCTGCGCGCCGCCGCCGAGCGCGGCGAGGTGCGCGCCGACGTGTCCGATGTCCACGCTTGGGCGATCATGGGCATGAACGTGTTCCTCGGCCTGCGCTACGGCGTGTGGGGCGACGACCGCGAGGCGGGTGAAGTGGCCGACGCTGTGGCGGAGCTGCTGGCGCGGGGGTTGGGGGTGAAGGGCTGAGACCCTGCTTCCTTAGCCTCTCCCGCGTGCGGAGAGGCTAAGGAAGGGTCTTCTTCTACTTCCTGCTTCTTCTTCGCACGTTCGCAGCCCTCAAGATGAAGACCTCACCCTCCCACCGCTGCGCGGCGGGAGAGGGGAATTGCGCCGGTCAGTCGCGCCTGCACGCTTGGGATTACCGCAAATACACCGCCACCCCGGCCTTGTGCCGGGATCCACCGGAAGGCGAGCAGAAAGCAAGAGGCTCTGTCGCATCGCCCCCGGGCTACCGTGGATCCCGGCACAAAGCCGGGATGACGGAAACGGCTATGATGGCGAACAACCCCTTAGCCGCCGTCCTGCATTTCGGTTATCAGGCTTCGATGAGAACATACGTCCTTGTCGCGCTGGGATGTGGTTTCTGGCTGCTTCAGTTCGCGCCCCTCCTGACGCTGACCTTGTTGCACGGCACGCCGGAAAACGGGTTTGGCTTCCACTACGAAGGTTTCGGCTTTAGCTACGAGCTACTGCTGCTCTTCGCTATCCCGCTACTCATGCTTGCGTTGACGATGGTGCTCGGGTGGCTGGCCATGCGAGGCAAGCTCGCAGGAACGATGATTGCCGCTTCTTCCGTCCTCGCCGTATTTGCCGCCTTCTCGTGGTGCGTGATGTTCTTCCAGATGCAAACTGCGTAACGAAAAGTCCGCAATCCACCGAATAGCAACCGATCACCCCGCCTCGGCCAGCCATTCCTTCGCGGTCTCGCCATCCCAGTCCATGTCGCCCGCGACGCGCCATACCTCGCGGCCCTGCGCATCGTAGAGCACGGTGGTCGGCAGGTTGACGCCGTAATGCGTCGACAGCCCGACATCGGGATCGAGATAGGGCTGGAGCGCCTTGAACCCGGCCTTTGTGAAATAGGGCGTGACCTTGGCCGCGCCCTCCAGATCCTGGCTCACCGTCAGCACCTGAAGCTTGCCCCCCTCACGC
>DATIGZ010000070.1:0-19434 GCA_035481255.1 Sphingomonas sp.
AAGGAGATGGTCGAGGCTAACCTCCGCCTCGTGATCTCGATCGCGAAGAAATACACCAACCGCGGGCTGCAGTTCCTCGATCTGATCCAGGAAGGCAACATCGGCCTGATGAAGGCCGTCGACAAGTTCGAATATCGGCGCGGCTACAAGTTCAGCACCTACGCGACGTGGTGGATCCGTCAGGCGATCACCCGCTCGATCGCCGATCAGGCGCGCACCATCCGTATCCCGGTGCACATGATCGAGACGATCAACAAGCTGGTCCGCACCAGCCGTCAGTTCCTCCACGAGCAGGGCCGCGAGCCCACGCCAGAGGAAATGGCCGAGCGCCTGTCGATGCCGCTCGAGAAGGTCCGCAAGGTGATGAAGATCGCCAAGGAGCCGATCTCGCTCGAAACACCGATCGGTGACGAGGAAGACAGCCACCTCGGCGACTTCATCGAGGACAAGAACGCGATCATCCCGGTGGACGCCGCGATCCAGGCGAACCTCAAGGAGACGGTCACCCGCGTCCTCGCCAGCCTCACTCCCCGCGAGGAGCGCGTGCTGCGCATGCGCTTCGGCATCGGCATGAACACCGATCACACGCTGGAAGAGGTCGGCCAGCAGTTCTCGGTTACCCGCGAGCGTATCCGCCAGATCGAGGCAAAGGCGCTGCGCAAGCTCAAGCACCCCAGCCGGTCGCGGAAGATGCGGTCGTTCCTCGACCAGTGATCCTCACGCAGCGGTGAGAACGGAAAAGGGCGGGTTTTCCCGCCCTTTTTCGTATCGGTGGCACCTCAGCGGTTGCACTCGCGCGCGTGTCCGCATAGTCATATTATGACTTATGATAATATGAAATGGAGAGCGGCGAGATGGCACGGCGAACGATTGCGATTGCGGCAGCACTGTTGGCGGCGGGGTCCGTGTCGGCGCAGAACTATAATCTCGACCAGCGCGACGCCAGCTTCCGCGAGAAGCTGACAATCATCGAGGAAACACAGGGACCGGTGATCGGCCCCGACAGCAATCAGCTCGGTGACAACAAGTCCGGCTTCGAAACGGGCATGACGCTCAAGATCGACGGCACCTACCACCTCTTCATCTCGGAGATGTTCGGCCGGCCGCACCTCGACCTTCGCATCGCCCACTGGACCAGTCCCGATGCGACCAACTGGACGCGTCAGGGGACGGTGATCAACAGCGTGCCAGGCCGCTCGCATCTCAACCACCGGTCGGAGGTGTGGTTGCAGGGCGTGATCTTCGACGAGAAGACCGATCGCTGGAACCTGTTCTACATCGCCTATCGCGGCGGCAACCGCGAGAAGGGCGAAGCGCTCAACCTCGATTATGAGGGCATCGCCGTCCGCGCCGTCTCGCAGACTCCGGGCCGCAAGGGCATCGGCGGACCCTATAAGGACGCCGACGTCTCGATGGCGCCGGGCGGCAAGGATGCGGCCAAATGGGAGGGGCAGCAGGGCCTCGACAGCTTCTTCCCCTACAAGGTCGGCAATAAATGGGTCGCGCTGCACGGCAGCCACAACCATTTCCCGGTCTCGCCCTGGTATGTCGGCGTCGCGACCGGCGACAGCTTGACAGCGAACAAATGGAACCGCGTCCCGAGCGAGCAGCCCTCACCGATCGAGAGCCTGTTCATCGAGAATCCTATCGTCGAAAAACTGCCCAACGGGCATTACATGGCGCTCTATGATTCCAACCATTTCACCCCGGTCCAGCCCGACCTGCCGGCCCGGCCCAACAACTCGGTCAGCTACAGCGTGTCGAAGGACGGCATCCGCTGGCATCAGGGCCGATCGCTGATCGTGCAGAGCGACGCGAACAACTGGGCGTCGGACCTGCGCACCCCGCTCGGCCTGGTGGCCGAGGGGGACGGGATCTACACGATCCTCTATACCGGCCGCATGAAGGACAAGCCTTTCTGGGCGATTGGCAAGGTCAAAGTGAAGCTGAGCGAGTGAGGCTCGGGGTTTCACCCCTCTCCTCATTCGCCGCTCTCTACTCAAGCGTGTCGCCGTAGCGGCGCACCGCGATCACTGCGAACACCATCCCCAGCGCGGCGAGGATCAGCAGCTGCGTCAGCGCCTCGCCGGGGTACCAGCCTTTGAGCATCACGCCGCGCACCACGCGCAGATAATGGGTGACGGGCAGCAGCTCGCCCAGCCACTGCGCCCAGCGCGGCATGCCGGCATAGGGAAAGGCAAAGCCCGACAGCAGGATGCTGGGCAGGATGTAGAAGAAGCTCATCTGCATCGCCTGCATCTGCGTCTTGGCGAAGGTCGACAAGGTGAAGCCGAGCAGCAGGCTCACGGTGATGAACACCAACGTCGCCAGCGCCAGCAGCCAGGCGGCGCCCGCGAACGGCACGCTGAAGATCAGGCCCGCCAGAACCACGATGATCACCGTTTGCGCCGCGCCGATCAGCACATAGGGCAGGATCTTCCCCGTCATCACCTCCAGCGGGCGCAGCGGCATAGCGAGCAGGTTCTCCATCGTCCCCCGCTCCCGCTCGCGCGCCACGGCGATCGAGGTCATCATCACCATCGTCATCGACAGCACAACCGCGAGCAGGCCGGGGACGATGTTGTGGCTGGTGATCCCCTCGGGATTGTAGCGGCGCTGAATCACCACCTCGACCGGTGAAGGGGTCGCGGCGCGGGCGGCGAGCGGTCCGATGAGATCGTGGCGCAACCCGGACAGCACCGCCTGCTCGACCGCCGCGGTGGCGTTTCCGGTCGCCGCCGGATCGGTCGCGTCGGCGAGCACCAGCAGTTGCGGTCGCTCGCCGCGGACCAGATCGCGGGTGAAGTTGCTCGGCACCACGATCAGGAATTGTACCGACCCGCGACGCAGCATCGCCTCCCCCTCCCCCGGCCTCGTCGCCGGAACCAGCTCGAAATAGGAACTGGCGCGCAGCGAGTTCTCCACCGTCCGCGTGATCGAACTATGGTCGTTCATCTCCAGCGCCGCGCGCAGATGGCGGGGATCGTTGTTGATCGCGAAGCCGAACAAGATGAGCTGAACCAGCGGCAGCCCGACGACCATGCCGAAGGTCAGCGGATCGCGGCGCAGCTGGTGCACCTCCTTGATCAGCACGGCCCAGATGCGGCGCCAGGCGAGGATGAAGTCCTGCGTCATGACCGCGCCTGCGTGCTGTTGTCGGTGGCGCCGCGCATCAGGTGGATGAATACGTCCTCCAGCGTAGGCTCGGTTTCGCGCCAGCTGATCTGCGGCGCGACGTCGGCGACCGCCGCTCGCAACGCGGCCATATCGCGGCCGCAGACATGCACGGTCGGCCCGAACGCCGCCGCCATGGCGACACCCGGCGCCTTCTCCAGTCTGGGGGCAAGCCGGTCGGCGCCCGGTCCCTCTCCCGCCAGCGCAACGAGGCCTGACTGCGCGACAATCTCCTCCGCCGTGCCGCGGGCGAGCAACACGCCATAGGCGATGTACGCGATGTCGTGGCAGCGCTCGGCTTCGTCCATATAATGGGTCGAGACGAGCACGGTCGTCCCTTCTGCCGAGAGCATGTGAACCTGATCCCAGAACTCGCGCCGCGCGAGCGGATCGACGCCCGCGGTCGGCTCGTCGAGCAGCAGGATTTCGGGATCGTGCAGCACGCAGGCGGCAAGCGCGAGCCGCTGCTTCCACCCGCCGGACAGCGTGCCGGCAAGCTGGTCAGCGCGAGTTTCGAGACCGAGGCGTTCAAGCGCCGCGTCCACCCGCTTCGTCTTCTCATCCAAGCCATAGGCATCGGCGACGAAAGCCAGATTCTCACGGATCGTCAGATCCTCGAACAAGCCGAAACGCTGGGTCATGTACCCGATCCGGCGCTTGATCAGTTCGCGCTGGGTGAGCAGGTCCATCCCCAGCACCTCCCCGCCCCCGCCATCGGGGATCAGCAGGCCACAGATCATCCGCAACGTGGTGGTCTTGCCCGAGCCGTTGGGCCCCAGGAATCCGCAAATCCGCCCGCGCCCGACGTCAAGCGAGACCTTGTCGACCACCGTCCGGTTGCCGAACCTCTTGGTCAGCCCCTCGACAGAGATCGCGGCGTCACTCACCGCGGCAGTACCTCGACCGGCAGGCCCGGGCGAAACCGCTCGACGCTGCCGTCGGGATAGGCTTCCACCAGAAAGACCAGCTTGGCGCGGGCGCGTTCGCTATAGATCACCGGCGGGGTGAACTCGGCCTGCGGCGCGACATAGCGCACCGTCGCGGTGACCGGCCCGCCGCAGCCGTCACAGGTCACGGTGACCCTGGATCCGGGCTTCAGCGCCGACACCGCCGCCTCTGGTGCATAGAAGCGGATCCTGACCCGGCCCGGCGGCAACAGCCGCACGACCGGGGTATTGGCCGTCACCCATTCACCGGGATTGAAATAGGTCTGCTCGACCAGCCCCGCGGCCGGCGCGACGGGCGCGATCTCCTCGCCGCGGCGGCTTTGCGCCGCGATCGCGGCCCTTGCCGCCGCGATCTGCGCATCGGCGGCGGCGATCTGATCCACGCGCCCCGCCAATTCGCCCGAAGCTTCACTGGCCTGCGCCTGACTGAGCGATGCGCGAGCGCTCTCCGCCGCAGCCCGCGCCGCGTCGAGCTGCACCTTGGTGGCGAAACCGCGCTGGGCGAGCGTCGCGATCCGCTGATAATCACGCGCGGTGCGCGTCACCTCGGCGCGCGCCGCCGCCTGCTGCGCGCGGGCGACGTCGAGTTCGGCGGGCCGCTGCCGCGCCTTGGTCAGGTCATCGCGTTGCGCCTGCGCGGAAGCCAGCTGCGCTTGGAGCCGTTCCAGTTCGGCTTGCGTGGTCGCGGCGTTGAGCGCGAACAGCGCCTGGCCCGCCGCGACCTGCCCGCCACGCCGGACGTTGAGCGACGCGAGTTGACCCGAAACCGGTGCCGCGACCTCGATCGCCTCGCCCTCGACATAGCCGAGCCACGGTTCAGGCCCCTCGTCGCGCCCGAACGCCCACCAGATCAGCGCGGCCAGCACCGCGATCCCGATCGCTGCAGGCGGCAAGATTCGCTTCACATCCGCTCTCCCGTCGAAAGACCATGCAGGATGACATCGATATGCGAGGCGGCCAGCGCCTCCATGTTCAGCGGCTTCGCGCCGACCGGCTCGAACACCGTCTGCCACAGCGCGCCGAGCAGCAGTGCCCCCGCGACGCTCCGCGCCGCCAGATACGGGTCGACCGGCCGGAAGCTGCCATCGGCAACCCCGCGCGCGACGATGTCCGCGACCAGCCGGAGAATCCGCTCCACCGCGCGGTCGTGATAGGTCCGCGCCATCTCCGGAAAATTTCCACCCTCGCCGATCACCAGCCGGGGCAGGAACGCGATCTCCGGCTCGCCAAGCTGAGCAGCACCCAGCCGGACCAACGCCTCAAGCTGAGCCGCCGGCACCGCCGATTCGAGCTCGGGCGGAAGCGCCGCGGGCAGCCGCGTCTCCAGCATCCAGTCCACCATCTCACGGAAGAGCGCCGCCTTGTCGGCGAATTGCAAATAGAGCGCGGCCTTCGAGATGCCGACGCCGGCGGCCACATCCTCCATCCGCGTTCCGGCATAGCCGCGCGCCGCGAACTGGATGCGGGCGGCTGTCAGGATCGCCTCGCGGCGATTCGGCGGAGTTTTGCGCGGCATATGAGGTAAATAACTGACCAGTCAGTTATTGAAAAGCGCTTCCTCTCTGCTGGTCGCACCCTGCGATCCCTTCACCGTGGTAAATTACGCATCAACCAGGTCTTTACGTGCTTCGGTATAGACCTGTGGGTCACAGCAGTTCCGCAGGCGCCGGATTCCCCGGTGCGGATCAGGCATGGGGATCGAATGGCTTTGAAGTCGGTGCAGACGGCGGGACTTGGCGGCGCTTCGGGCACGCTGACGGCGCTCGTCGCCGCGGACGGCAGCGCGAGCCACCGTTTCCTGACGCGGTTGACGACCGGTATCGCGCCGATGCGCGATCTGGCCGATGCCGTGCACATGATCTGCCTGCTTCACGCACGTCATCCCGATGTGGTCGAACAAGCCGCCACCCATTCGCGCGAACCCGCCACCGCCGGCTGGATGGCGCAGGCGGCTGAGGGGTTCGCGGCCGAACGCGCGTTCATTGTCCGCCTCGTCGCCGCGGCCGGCCCGCTGCCCAGCACGCCGGGTCAGGCACAGTCCGAAGCCGCTGTCGCCGCGCAGCGCCATGCGCTCGACATGCTCGCTCAGTCCGACCGTACCGGTTGCGCCGACGGCACAGCGATTTCGCTGGTGCTCGACTGGCCGGCGATTCGTGGCCTGCTCGACATCGCGGCGGAGCGGCTCGGTCTCGACTCGCCGGAATCGATCCTGCCTCCGGTGCATGAGACCGCGACGGTGATCGACGCTCTCGCGGCAACGCTTCCGGCGGAGCGGGCGATGCTGTTCGGCGCGCAGCAGATGTTGGCGCAGCATCGCGGCATCTGGGACGTGCTGGAAGCCCGCGCCTCCGCCCGTGACATGCTCTAAATAGCGGAAGGGCGGGATACGATCCCTCGCACCCCGCCCTCCTGACTCCGGCTTCAGATCAGCCCTTGCGCTCGCTGCAACTCGAAACCTTCTTCTCATCGGCATCGGTGCCGCCGACCTTGCCCTCGAACAGCGTGCCTTCCGGCCCCTTGGTCCACCAGACCAATGTCTTGCCCGCCGAACGGCCCTGATCGGTCGCATATTTGGCGCCGCTCGCCGCCTGCACGCCGGTCAGATCATAGCTCTTGTCGCCGATCGTCAGCTTCGCCTTGGGCGTCGCGCCGCTATTGTCATAGGTGGCGCTCAGCAGGAGCGCGGGCATGCAGTCATAGCCTACCGTCAGCGGCGCGGCCGCCGCGACATTGCCGGGCGCGGCCGTCTCATTGGCCGTCAGCGCGGGTTCCGCGGTCGTGTTCGCCTGTGTGGGCTCGCTCTTCTGGCCGCAGCCGGCAAGAAGCGCGAGGGCCAGGACGGGAGAGCTGGCAAGAAGGGATCCGGAATACGACTTGGGCATCGGACGTTCCTCTCTGTTGGCATGCGCGGCGCTGAGTCGAACCGCGTGCGGACTGTACGAAAGCACCATTCCGCAAGCAAACCGCTTGCGCGCCCCTCCCCGATCCCGCTACCCGCATACCCGATCTTCCAACTTCAGGCGGGGACGCAGATGCGCTTCGAAGGCACCCAGAGCTATGTCGCGACCGACGATCTCAAGGTCGCGGTCAATGCCGCGGTCACGCTGCGCCGCCCGTTGCTGGTGAAGGGCGAGCCGGGCACTGGCAAGACCGTTCTGGCCTATGAGATCGCCAAGGCGGTGAACGCGCCGCTGATCGAGTGGAACGTCAAGTCGACCACCAAGGCGCATCAGGGCCTCTACGAATATGATGCGGTCGCCCGGCTTCGCGACGGCCAGCTCGGCGACGAACGCGTCCACGACATTTCGAACTATATCCGCAAGGGCAAGCTATGGGAGGCGTTCACCTCCCCTACTTTGCCCGTGCTGCTGATCGACGAGATCGACAAGGCCGATATAGAGTTCCCGAACGACCTGCTTCAGGAACTCGATCGCATGGAATTCCATGTCTACGAGACCGGCGAGACCGTCCGCGCCACAGAACGCCCGATCGTCGTCATCACCAGCAACAATGAGAAGGAGCTGCCCGACGCGTTCCTGCGCCGTTGCTTCTTCCACTATATCAAATTCCCCGATCGCGAGACGATGCAGGCGATCATCGACGTCCATTTCCCCGGCATCCAGAAGATCCTGGTGAACAAGGCGATGGATATCTTCTACGACATTCGCGAAGTCCCCGGCCTCAAGAAGAAGCCGAGTACCAGCGAGCTGCTCGACTGGCTCAAGCTGTTGCTGCACGAGGATATGCCGCTCGACGTCCTCCAGTCGCGCGACCCGAGCAAGGCAATCCCGCCGCTGCATGGCGCCTTGCTCAAGAATGAGCAGGACGTGATGCTGTTCGAGCGGCTGGCGTTCATGGCGCGGAGACAGGGCGGGAAGTAGACCGCGCGAGCGATTGCCAAGTTGCTACGCCGATCTATGCTCCCGCGCATGAGCATCTATCGGCGCGATCAAATCCTGCCCGAATGGGAACCGGTGCCGTGGACGCACAAGGGACGCAAGGCCGACTCACAGGAAGCTGGCTTTCACGCGCGCGCGCTGAAAGCTATCCCATGGCGACGCATCGATTGGGCAGACTTCCCGGCTGAAGGCGTGTTTGGCCATAATCGTGACTGGCTAAGTTCGCGCGATGTCGAATTTGTCGCGTCGTATGACGGGGAGGATCTGCTCCTGATTCACAACATCTGGTTTGGATGGCCTGACCCGCCCGAATGGGGCCTCGCGTCACGGGTCGCGGATGATACCGGAGACTGGACACATTGGGGCCATTTTCCAGACCTCCCGCACGCCTGGGTCATGCCCGCCGCCAGCGAATGACCCGGGACGAACTAAGGCACCGCGCCGGCGCCACCCGCTTCGCGCGCATCCGTGAGCAGCTGGAGGCGGCGCAACCGACGTCGGGCTGGCAGGGTGCGCTCTACGAGTTCCTGCTGTTCGGGTTCAAACAGGGCTGGGCATGCCTGTTCGGCGGGCTGATGCTCGCGCTGCTGATGGCGACGCATTTCCTCTACCCCGCCGATGCGCCACTGGCGCGGTACGATTTCCTGACGATCGGGGCGGTGGCGATCCAGCTTGCCATGCTCGCTTTCCGGCTGGAGAGCTGGAACGAGGCCAGGGTGATCCTCGCCTTCCATGTCGTCGGCACAGTGATGGAACTGTTCAAGACCGCGCACGGCTCATGGCTTTATCCCGAGCCCAGCGTGCTGAGGGTCGGCGACGTGCCGCTGTTCTCCGGCTTCATGTATGCCGCGGTGGGCAGCTATATCGCGCGGGTCTGGCGCATCTTCCACTTCCGCTTCGACGATTACCCGCCGCGCTGGGCAACCTATGCGCTGGCGGCGGCGATCTACGTCAATTTCTTCGCGCACCATTGGCTGCCCGACATCCGCATCGCGCTGTTCGCGGCGACGGGCCTCTTGTTCTGGCGGACGAAGATCTGGTTCACGCCGTTCCGCAAGCCGCGCTGGATGCCGCTGCTCCTCGGCTGGCTGCTGGTCGCGCTGTTCATCTGGTTCGCGGAGAATATAGGCACCTTCTCCCGTGCCTGGCTCTATCCGGGGCAGGAGAATGGCTGGGCGATGGTCCACCCGGGCAAGCTCGGCGCATGGTATCTGCTGATGATCATCTCGTTCGTGCTGGTGTCGCTGGTCCACCGGAAGCGCCACGAGGTTGACGAAGTTGACACTTTTGACGTGTTTCCACGCGCAAGTGTCAACCGGCCGGGATCGACGATTTCAAAGAGCGAACTGGATCCAAGCGCTTGAAATCCAACATTTCAAGCACGCCCGAAACCTAGTCCGCCACCTTCACCACGAGCTTGCCTATCGCCCCACGGCCGGCGAGCTTGGCGATCGCCTTACCGCCGTCCTCGAATGCGAAGGTCTCGCTGACATGGGGATTGATCTTCCCCTCCTCCCACAGGCGGAAGAGATGCTCGACATGCGCGGCGTTGGCCTTGGGATCACGCGCGGCAAAGGCGCCCCAGAACACCCCGCACACGTCGCAGCTCTTGAGCAAAGTGAGGTTGAGCGCGAGCTTGGGGATGCCCGCCGGGAAGCCGACGACGAGATAACGCCCCTCCCACCCGATCGAACGCAGCGCCGGCTCGGCATAGTCGCCGCCGACAGGGTCGTAGATCACCTGCGCGCCATCCGGGCCGACCGCCGCCTTGAACTGTTCGGCGAGCGCCTTGGACTGGTCCTTGTCGAAGGGCGCGCGGCCATAGACCACCGTAGCATCGGCGCCCGCGGCCTTCGCCGCAGCCGCCTTCTCCTCACTCGATACCGCCGCGACGACACGCGCGCCGAACGCCTTGCCCAGCTCGATCGCCGACAGGCCGATGCCGCCCGCCGCACCCAGGATCAGCAGCGTGTCGCCTTGCTTGAGATGCCCGCGATCGAGCAGAGCGTGGATACTGGTGCCATAGGTCATCAACAGCGACGCGCCCTGTGCGAAGCTCTTGCCCTCGGGCAGCGGATAGAGGCGGCGCTGATCGACCGCGATCTTCTCGGCGAGACCGTTCCAGCCGGTCGAGCCGAGAACGCGGTCGCCGGGCTTCAGGCCGGTAACGCCCTCACCCACCGCTTCCACAATGCCGGCGATCTCGCCGCCCGGCGCGAAGGGACGCGGCGGTTTGAACTGGTACTTGTCCTCGATGATGATGACGTCGGGATAATTGATCGCGCATGCCTTGACCGCGACCACCACTTCGCCCGGCTTCGCCACCGGATCAGGCAACTCACCGATGGTTAGAGTTTCAGGTCCGCCCACTTCCCGCGACAGCAAGGCCTTCATTACCGCTCTCCCTCTTAAGCCAAGGGCGCTCCGCGGCGACCACCGACTCATATTTCGAAATCACGGTATCTTTTGCCAGCGTCAGACCGACTTCGTCCAGCCCCTGCATCAAACAATCACGGCGGAACGGGTCCATGTCGAAGGTGAAACGGTCCTGATAGGGGGTGGTGACGGTCATCGTCTCGAGGTCGATCGTCACGGGATCGGTCTTCGCCACCTCGACCAGCCGGTCGACAGCCTCCTGCGGGAGCACCACGGCGACGATGCCGTTCTTGAACGCGTTACCCGAAAAGATGTCCGAATAGCTCGGCGCGATCACCGCGTTGACGCCCATGTCCTTCAGCGCCCATGCGGCATGCTCACGGCTCGACCCGCAGCCGAAATTCTCGCCCGCTATCAGGATCGGCGACCCGGCATAGCGTTCGTCGTCGAAGATATTGCCGGCTTCGGCACGCACGCTCTCGAACGCGCCCTTGCCAAGGCCCTCGCGGCTGATCGTCTTGAGCCAATGGGCGGGGATGATGATATCGGTGTCGATATTCTTGGCGCCCCAGGGATAGGCACGCCCCTCGACCTTCTTCACCGGTTCCATGTGTCAGCTCCGTTTCATCGCCGGACGGCGCGCACCGGCAAGGGCGCCCGCCCCTGCCCGGACGGCCGCCCGCAAGCCTTCAATCCATTCGATCAGCGGGCGATGCGGCCCTGCGGCTTCGCCACGCCCGGCTTTGCCGTGGGCGCACCCGCGTTCGCGGCCGCATAGACCGCCGCGGCGCCGCTTAATACCGTACCCGCCACCAGCAACACCAATACGCGCTTCACTGGTCATCCCCCTACAAGGTCACGCACGTCGGTGAGCCTTCCCGTTACCGCCGCCGCCGCCGCCATTGCGGGTGAGACGAGGTGGGTTCGGGCCCCCGGACCCTGCCTTCCTACGAAATTCCGGTTGGAAGTGGAAGCGCAGCGTTCGCCGGCCGGCACCTTGTCCGGGTTCATCGCCAGGCACATCGAGCAGCCCGGCTCGCGCCATTCGAACCCGGCCTCGAGGAAGATGCGGTCCAGCCCTTCGGCCTCGGCCTGACGCTTGACCAGTCCCGAACCGGGCACGATCAGCGCCTGACGGATGCCGTCGGCGACATGGCGCCCCTTAACCACGTCCGCCGCCGCGCGCAGATCCTCGATCCGGCTGTTGGTGCAACTGCCGATGAAGATGTTCTCGACGGCAATGTCCTGCATCCGCGTCCCGGGAGCCAGCCCCATATAGTCGAGCGACTTCTGTGCCGCGACGCGCTTGGCGGGATCGGCGAAACTCTCCGGATCCGGCACGACACCGGTGATCGGCACCACATCCTCCGGGCTTGTGCCCCAGGTGAGCGAGGGCGCGATATCGCTGCCGTTGAGTGTGACGACGCGATCGTACACCGCACCCGCATCGGTCGGCAGCGTCTTCCACCACGCCACCGCCTGCTCCCATTGCTCGCCCTTGGGCGCCATCGGGCGGCCCTTGAGGTAAGCGAAGGTCTTCTCGTCCGGCGCGATCAGGCCGGAGCGCGCGCCGCCCTCGATCGACATGTTGCTGACGGTCAGCCGCCCCTCGATCGAAAGCGCGCGGATCACGTCGCCGGTGTACTCGACGACATAGCCAGTGCCGCCCGCCGCGCCGGTCTTGCCGATGATCGCGAGCACCACGTCCTTGGCCGAGACGCCGAAGCCCAGCGTGCCGTCGACGCGGATCTCCATCGTCTTCGACTGGGCGAGCAGCAGAGTCTGCGTCGCCAGCACATGCTCGACCTCGCTGGTGCCGATGCCGAACGCCAACGCGCCCAGCGCGCCGTGCGCCGAGGTGTGGCTGTCGCCGCACACCAACGTGGTGCCGGGCAGCGTGAAGCCCTGTTCCGGCCCCACGACATGGACGATGCCCTGCTCGGCCGAAGTCGCGCCGAAATAGTCGATGCCGAATTCGGCGACGTTGCGTTCGAGCGCCGCGAGTTGCTGCGCGCTCTCACGGTCCGCGATCGGCACCCGATTGCCCGCCGCATCGACGCGCGGCGTGGTCGGCAGGTTGTGATCGGGCACGGCGAGCGTGAGATCGGGCCGCCGCACGCGCCGGCCATTGGCGCGAAGCCCTTCAAATGCCTGCGGGCTGGTGACTTCGTGGACGAGGTGGCGGTCGATATAGATCAGGCAGGTGCCGTCGTCGCGTCGTTCCACGACGTGAGCGGCCCAGATCTTCTCGTACAGGGTAAGCGCTTTGCTGGACATGACAGCGCCCACTTACGCCTTTGTTGCGCCGGAGCAAGCGCAGGCGGTATTTTCGTGCGTGAAGCTGGGGTTGGGGCTGGCGCGGATCAGTTGAACTGCGTGAAGTCGGGTTCGCGGCGCTGGGCGAAGGCCATGAACGCCTCCTTCGCCTCAGGGCTTTGCAGGCGCGCGGTGAATTCCTTCCCCTCCACCGCCATTTGCCCGGTGAGCTGTTCCGCGTCGCGCATCAGCCTTTTGGTCGCCTGCACCGCGCCGGTCGGCTGCCGCGCGATCCGCGCCGCCGCCGCTTCGATCGCGGACACAAGCTCACCGAGCGGAACGACGGCATTGGCCAGTCCCCACGCAACCGCCTCATGCGCCGCCACCGCCTCGCCCAGCGCCAGCATCGAAAAGGCGCGCAAATGCCCGATCCGCGCGGGGAGGAGCAGGCTGGAGGCCGCTTCGGGGACCAGGCCAAGATTGACGAACGGCGTGGTCAGCTTCGCATCCTCGGCCAGCAGCACATAGTCGCAGTGCAGCAGCATCGTCGTGCCGACGCCGACCGCGCGCCCCTGAACCGCCGCGATCAGCGGCTTTGTCGCGCGCGCGATCGCGTGGATGAAGCGGCCGACATTGCGCGGCCCCTCGCCCGGTTTCGCGGCGGCAAAATCGGCCAGATCGTTGCCCGCGGTGAACATGTCGCCCTCGCCGCGGATCACGACGACGCGGGTCGCGCTGTCGGTCTGCGCGCCCTCGATCTCGTCCGCCAGAATCCCGTACATCGCGTCGGTCAGGGCGTTCTTCTTCTCCGGCCGGTTCATGACGAGCGTCAGGACGCCATCCGCTTTTCCGACCGTGATGTGGGCCGTCATTTCATCGTCTCCCTCGGAAATTTATCACGCACCGCGTCCAGCCATCGTGCGACGACCGCCAGTTCGGCATCGTCAAAGCCATCGCACAACTTCTCGTTGAGCAGCCGCGCCGCGCGCACCGCATCCGCTCGACGCTGTTTTCCCGCGTCGGTCAGCGCGATGTTCCATGCCCGGCCGTCCAGCGGGTCCGCGCAGCGCCGGATGAGCCCGTCACGCGCCATCCGGTCGATCAGCCCCGAAAGCGCCGATGCGCTGAGGTCCAGCGCCTCACCCAGCTGAGCCATCGGCATCGGCTCGCCACCGGCGTTCAGCGTCATCAACAGGCCAGCACGCGCCGCCGTCTTGCCCTCGGCATCGCCCTGCGCGGCCGACAGCAGCCGCCGGTGCGCGACGTTGAGCAGGAACAGGAAGCGCGTCTTGCGCTTACTCTCCACGCTGCCCGCCACCGCTGCCGAATCACTCCGCATACGAAGTATTTATTTCGTATACGAACTATCTTGGCAAGCAGGCGGTTCAGGCAGGCCGGGTCGCAACATCTCCCGCATCCGCCCAATCCTCGCGCCGCCTGAGCCATGGATTGAGGAACAGCGCCGGAAGCTTGAGGAACAGCAGTTCGGAGTGGATGAACCCGTCGATCGCCCGCTCCCACCATTTGGGATCGCGCTTGCCGTTGGCCTTCAGCCAGCCGTCATAGGGTGCCCAGTGGCTCGGCTCGTCACGGTGGATCACCTCGAAGATGCGGACCAGCGCGCGATCGTGCCGCACCAGCGGGTGGCGCAGCAGGATCTCGACCTGGCGGAAGCCGCGCTGTTCGGTGAGCGAGATGACGCGGCACAGCTTCTCGAACAGATCGTCGCGCGCGATGATGGCATTGGTATCGAGATCGTCGATCGTCTGGCGGAACATGATCTCGACGAAGCGGTCGATATGGCCGCAGGTACGGTCGACCCGCAGCGGCATCTTCCCGCGCAGTTCGAACCAGCGCTTGAACATCGTATAATGTTTATGCTCGTCGGCGCGGTGCTGTTCGATCGCCGCGATCAGCGCGTGGTCGTCCGGAGAGCGCACCCGCACCGCTTCCAGCACCCGGTCGATGCTCGTATAACCGCGATGCTCGTTATAGATGTATATCGAGCAGAGAAGGTCCAGATAACGGCGGCGGAACCACGCGATCATCGCAGGATGCTACGCCTGTCCCGCCCCTGCGGCAAGCGAGCGTGCCGGCGCGGTCAGGCTACCTCTTTCGGCGAAACATAGTCGGCGTCGTGCGCGAAAGGCAGCGGCGCGCCGGCACGAAGCGCGGCGAGGATCTGCGCGAAGCCGGTGTCGAAGGCGAAGCCCAGCTCACGCGTGATCCGGCCGCTGTCATAGACCCGCCCGATCCGCGCCGGCAGTTCCCATCCCCGCTCGGCGTAGAGCGCGGGCGCTTCGGGGAACGCGCGGGCGATCACCGCGGCGGCATCGTGCTTCAGTTCGGCCGCATCCCCGGGCGCGAAGGGCGTGGGCGCCGAGACGAGATAGGTGCCGAAGCCGATCCCGGGCGTCTTCTCCAGCGCAGCGAGATGCGCGCGCGCCGCATCCTCGACGGTCAGGCGGCGGTGCAGGAATTCGTTGGCCTTGAGGTTCTCGCCCGGCGGGTGGCTGTGGGTATCGTCCTCCTCGGGGAAGAAGCGTCCGGTGCGCAGGACGATGCTGTTGAGGCCGTGCTCGGCATGGAACAGGCGGCACAACTGCTCGGCGGCGTATTTCGTCGCGCCATAGATATTGCGCGGCTCGATCGGCCCCGAGTCCTCGTCGAGCCACACCGCGGCGTCGCCCGCTTCATCGCGGATCGCCTGGCTGATCATCAGCGAGGTGGTGGAGGTGAAGACGAAGCGGTCGTGGCCCGCGCGCACCGCCGCCTCTAGCAGGTTGAGCGTGCCGGTGACGTTGACGTCGACGAACGCCTGTTTGGAATAGCGGACAATATCGGGCTTGTGCAGCGCGCCGCCATGGATGACGGCTTCGACCCCGTATTCGCCAAAGGTGCGATCGATCAGCGCGGCGTCAGCGACAGTGCCGATCACATCGGTGTCCGCGCCCGGCGCCACGTCCAGACCGGTCACGGCATGCCCGGAATCACGAAGCAGGGGCGCGAGATAGCGGCCGAGCCAGCCGGACGAACCTGTCAGAAGGATACGCATGGCGGGGCGATTAGCCCGTCATCGTCGTCAGCGAAAGTGCCAGAGGGCCTGTAAGCCGGGTTCTGTCCACGCGGCCCTTTCCTTGCGGAGGTGCGCGCGATGGGCGACCATTCCTCTAGGCCCGCACTCGCATGCGGGCTCAAGCAATCAACCCGGATCGCGAGGCGGAACTCCCCATATGCGATCCCTATTCGATCTTGCTCCCGGTGGGGTTTGCCGTGCCGCTTCCGTTGCCGGTCGCGCGGTGCGCTCTTGCCGCACCCTTTCACCCTTGCCCTCAGCCCCGGACCTGATCCGGGGCCAGTGGGCGGTCTGCTCTCTGTGGCACTTTCCCTGACCCCGGCCAAAGCCGGAGCCGCCGGGCGTTACCCGGCACCGTGTTCCCGTGGAGCCCGGACTTTCCTCGGTGCACCGAAGTACAACGCGGCCGCCCGGCCCTCTGGCTCGGCCGGGATAGGCGCAAAGTTCGCGGAGGGCAAACTGCTTACCTGGCCGCGCCGCCCTTCACCGTCGCGGGAAGCCGGTAGCGCGCATCGTCGATCGCCACTTCGATCGCACCGTCGCCGACGACCGAAACCCTCGCCTCCTGCGCGCCATCCGCAGCGATCACGCCACGGCCATCCGTCGTGACCCGCAGTCGATGGAAACCGCCATCGGGGTGCCGGACGGTCAGGATCAGCCCGTCCCCGGTCTGCGCGCGCTCGACGGTACAGTTGGAAGCGAATTCGGTCGCGCCGCCCATTGCGCAGGGAATTCGATCCCCCTCGCCGCGCGCCACCTTGTTCGCATTGTCACCACAGGCGGTGATCGACAGCAGCGCCGCGCTCACCGCCAGCGATTTAGATATCCGCGTAGACATGCTTTTCGGACTTCGCCCCCGGATGCGTTACCGCGCCCTTATAGGCAGGTCCGACATTCTGCGCATAGCGCCACAGAGCGCCCGACTGATAGTCGTTCTCACGCGGCTGCCATTTGGCGCGGCGCTCGGCGAGCACGTCCTCGGCCACGTTCAGGTCGATCGTCCCCGCCTCGGCATCGATGCGGATGATGTCGCCATCCTCGACCAGCGCGATCGGGCCGCACTCGGCAGCTTCGGGCCCGACATGGCCGATGCAGAAGCCGCGCGTGGCACCCGAGAAGCGCCCGTCGGTGATCAGCGCGACCTTCTCGCCCATGCCGAGACCATAGAGCGCTGCGGTGGTCGACAGCATCTCACGCATGCCGGGGCCACCCTTCGGACCTTCGTAGCGGATGACGACCACCTCGCCCTCCCGGATCGAGCGCTCCTCGACCGCGGCGAAGGCGTCTTCCTCGCAATCGAAGCAGCGCGCCGGACCTTCGAAGACCAGCCGGCTCATGCCCGCGACCTTCACGATCGCGCCATTGGGCGCCAGCGTACCCCGCAAACCGACCACGCCGCCCGTCGGGGTCAGCGGTGCCTTGACGTCGTAGATCACCTTCTGGTCGGGGTTCCACGTCACCTGATCGATATTCTCGCCCAGAGTCTTGCCCGTCACCGTCAGGCAGTTGCCGTCGAGCAGGTCGTTGGCGAGCAGCGTCTTCATCAGCATGTAGACGCCGCCGGCCTCGTACATGTCCTTGGCAACATACTTACCACCGGGCTTCAGGTCCGCGATGTAAGGCGTTGATTTAAAAATTTCTGCCACGTCGAAGAGGTCAAACTCGATCCCCGCTTCGGCCGCCATCGCCGGCAAATGCAGCGCGCCGTTGGTCGAGCCGCCGGTCGCCGCGACGATGCGCGCAGCGTTCACGAACGCCTCGCGCGTGCAGATGTCGCGCGGGCGGATGTTCTTCTCCAGCAGCTCCATCACCTGCCAGCCCGCGGCGACCGCGATCTGCTCGCGGCTGGTATAGGGCGCCGGGACCATGTTGCTGTTGGGCAATGACAGCCCGATCGCCTCACCGACGCATGCCATGGTATTGGCGGTGTACTGGCCGCCGCACGCGCCGTGACCGGGGCATGCGACCTTCTCGAGCGCATGGACCTCGCTGATCGGGCAGGTGCCGGCGGCGAACTTGCCCACCACCTCGAACACATCGACGACGGTGACGTCGCGGTCCTGATAGCGGCCCGGAAGGATCGATCCGCCATAGACGAAGATCGACGGGATATTGAGCCGCAGCATCGCCATCATCATGCCCGGGAGCGACTTGTCGCAACCGGCAAAGCCGACCAGTGCGTCATAGCAATGGCCGCGCACCGACAGTTCGACCGAGTCGGCGATCACTTCGCGGCTGACCAGTGAGGATTTCATCCCCTGATGGCCCATCGCGATGCCGTCGGTGACGGTAATGGTGTTGAAGCGGCGCGGCATGCCGCCATTGTCGATCACGCCCTTGCGCGCGGCATCGGCCTGCGCGTCGAGCGTGGTGTTGCACGGCGCGCTGTCGTTGCCGGCGCTGGCGAGCGCGACGAACGGGCGGGCGATCTCCTCTTCGGTGAGGCCCATCGCGTAATAATAGCTGCGGTGCGGCGCGCGTTCGGGACCGACGGACACGTGGCGCGACGGCAGGCGGGACTTGTCAAAACGATTGGTCATGGCGCGAACGCCTATGTCGCCGGGAACCCCGTTTGCGCAAGTCTGTTGCGCGCGTCTTTTACTATTCCGGCCAATAGCTGCGCCCAATGCGCCACACCCGCGGCGTCGCTGATCAGGTCGTTGCGGATCTCGATGCCCAGATAAGGGATGCCGTTCGCCTCGGCATGGCGGTTCATCGTCGCGTTGAGCAGGCGGCCCGAATAGGGCTCATTGTCGCCGGTGACCACACCGGCGCCCTCCAGCAGCGCGATCCCGATCCGCGCCGCGCGCGCATCGCGATTGTAAAGGATGCCGATCTCCCACGGCCGCTCCGGCCCGTGATGCTGCTCCAGCCGCGGGGTGAAGCTGTGGACCGAGACCAGCAGCTTCGGCCGCCGCGCGCGGATCGTGCCGGCGATCGCGCGGTGATAAGGGCCATGGAAACGGGCGATCCGCTCGGCGCGATCGGCGCCATCATTGCCGTGGATCGCATGTCCGTCGCTGATGTGCGGGATCAGTCCGGCGCTGTCCGGCTCACGGTTGAGGTCTATGACGAGCCGGGAGACGGTGGCGAGGAGCGCGGGCGCGCGAAGATGCGCGGCCAGCCCTTCGCTGACCGCCCCGGCGCCGATATCGATGGCGATATGCTTGTCGAGCAGCGCGGACTCGATCCCCAGATCGATCCCCTCCGGCACGGCATTGGAAGCATGATCGCACAGGATCAGCAGGTCGGCGGCGCCGTCGATGAAGTGCGCGGCGCTCATCTCTTCCCCTCCAGAAACGCATGGAGGCGGGCCGAGAAGGCCGCCGACCCGAAAGCGTCGTCGAACACCTGCGTATGGCCCGCCTCCGACGGATCACGCAGCACCGATTTGAGCGCGCGCACCGCCTCCGGCACGTTGGCGGCGATCGCGTTGGCCAGTTCGTGCGCGGCGGGCCGGGCATGGGCGACACGACGATGCGCGAGGCCAGTCCGCGCCGCTTCATCAGCGTCGATCCGCGCGCCGGTGAACAGCATCAGCCCGGCCTGCCCTTCGCCCACCCGCGCCTTGAGCCGCGCCACGTCAGACGCCGGATAGGTCAGCCCCAGTTTCGCAGGCGTGGTCGCGAACACCGCTTCGTCCCCGGCCACCACGATATCGCACGCCAGAGTCAGCGCGACCACGCCTGCGAAACTGGGGCTGACC
>DATIGZ010000071.1:0-2037 GCA_035481255.1 Sphingomonas sp.
ATCCTGGTCGGCGCACTCGTCGGCCCCGCCGGCCTTGGCCAGCTCGTGCCGCAGTTTCCGTGGCTTTATTACCTCACCATCACCGATCCGCATTCGATCGAGCCATTCGCCGAATTCGGCATCGTGCTGCTGCTCTTCTCGATCGGCCTCGAGCTCTCCTTCCGCCGATTATGGACAATGCGCACGCTGGTGTTCGGCGTCGGCGCTGCCGAGCTTCTTGGCGCCGGTCTGTTGATCGCTACCGGCCTCTATTTCCTCGGCCAGAGCTGGACCGGCGCGCTCGGCTTGGGGCTTGCCCTCGCCCTCTCGTCCACGGCACTAGTCCTGCCCATTGCCGGCACCACCAGCCCGGTCGGGCGCTCCACCTTCGCCATGCTGCTGTTCGAGGACCTGGCGCTGGTTCCCATCATTTTCCTGCTCGGCGCACTTGCACCTGCGGCTGGCGATGTCGGGTTCCGCGAGCTGGCCAGCGTACTTGGCCGCGGCGGGATCGTCGTCGCGATCCTCTATGTCGGGGGCCGTCTCTATCTGCCGCGCCTGTTCGGTCAGGCCGCGCGCACAAAATCGCCGGAGCTATTCCTCGCCGCCAGCCTGCTGGTCGTCATCGTCGCCAGCATGGCCACTACCGCGGTCGGCTTGTCGCCGATCGTCGGCGCACTGCTCGCTGGCCTGCTGATCGCCGAGACCGAGTATCACAGCGAGGTCGAGGTGATTACCGCGCCGTTCAAGGGACTGGCGCTCGGCGTGTTCCTGATCACCGTCGGCATGCGTCTCGATCTGCGCATGGTGATGCACGACTGGGCGCTGCTTCTCGCCGCGATCCTTGGAGTGATGGCGATCAAGGTGCTGGTCACGATGACCCTGCTCAAGCTTTCGGGCGCACGCACCGGCACCGCCGCGGAGGCTGGGGTGCTGATGGCCAGCCCGTCGGAGACCACGCTGATCGTCCTTGGCGTTGCCGCGACCGCGGGACTGATCCAGCCCTCCACCGCCGCCTTCTGGACCACGGTGACTGCGATCGGCCTGACCATCACGCCGTTGCTCGCCACCGCCGGGCGCTACGCCTCACGCAAGCTCGAGGAACGTGATCTTGAGGAAGACACCGCCGCCAATCCGGAGGTCACGCCAGGCGGCACCGTCATCATGGGCTTCGGCCGTGTCGGCCGCACCGTCGCCGACATGCTCAGGGCGCACGGCAAGCCCTATATCGCCGTCGACGCCGATATCGATGGCGTCGCCGCCGGTCGCCGCGAAGGTTATACGGTGATGTTCGGCGACGTCTCGCGGAGCGAGTTGGTGGATCGCCTGAACCTCGGCCATGCCGACGCGCTGATCCTGACGATGGACGATCCCGTCCTCACCGTTCGCCTGACGCGCCGGGTGCGCAGCTGGGTGCCCGATATTCCGATCATTGCCCGCGCTCGCGACACGGCGCACGCAGCCGAGCTGTACAAGGCCGGCGCGACCGACGCGGTTCCCGAGACACTTGAAAGCTCGCTTCAGCTGTCCGAAGCCGTCCTTGTCGATCTCGGGGTCGCGGTCGGTCCGGTGATCGCTTCGATCCATGAGAAGCGCGACGAAATGCGCAAGATGATCAAGGAAACCGCCGGTCTCGAGCGCGAACCCCGCCTCCGCCGCGTGCGGAAGGCGGAGATCTAGAACCTCATCCCATCCGCGCCCGCACCACGCGCTCCAGCACCGCCAGCGGCATTGCACCTTTGCGCAGCACGTCGTGGAACTGGCGCGGGTCCCAGTTGGCGCCGGCCTTCGCCTTCGCCTCGTCGCGCAGCTTGACCCAGACCGTGTGCCCGATCTTGTAGCTGCACGCCTGGCCCGGCCAGACGGTGTAGCGGTCGATTTCGCCCTGACTGCGGCCGCGCGCGATTCCGGTGGTCGCCATGAAATAGTCGGTCGCCTTCTCGCGGCTCCACCGCTTGGCGTGCATGCCGCTGTCGACCACCAGCCGCGTCGCGCGGAACAGCAGCGACTGGAGATAGCCGACCTGCCCCAGCGGATCGTTCTCGAACATGCCCATCT
>DATIGZ010000072.1:0-3617 GCA_035481255.1 Sphingomonas sp.
CGCCATCGCGGTCCGGTCGATGCCGATGGCGAGCAGCGCGGGTTTATCGGCATCGAGCCGCGACCATGCCGCCAGGCCTTCGCCGTTGGGGTTGCCGGTGCGCGCGAAGCGGGTCCAATAGCTCATGATCCGCACCGCGGCCGCGCGGTCGGCCGCACTCGCATCGGCGGGCAGATTGCCGAACTGGAACGGCACGTCGCTGGCATGCGCGGCGCCCTTGCCCGGCTCGCGCTTCGATTCCGTTACATATCCGAAACGATACAGCCATGTCGGCGCGCCGCTTCGCGCGTGACGGCCGGCGAGCGCCAGCGCCGGCTCGCCGAAGATCGCATCACCGGCCAGATAGCGGGCGGCCCTCTCATCGCTGCCATAGGCGATGTTCACCATTTTCGCCCCGTCGCCAAACTCCTTGAGCACCGGCCCGTTGACCATCGGCAGGAACGGTCCGGGCACGAAGCCGAGCTCGTCGTCGTTGCTGCCGCCGATGAACGGGATCCGCGCCTGCTTGCCCGCGGCGAAGACCATGTCGGCATGGCCGGGCACGATCGTCCCGTCGGTGACCGGGCCGGAATAGAAAGCCTCCTCCTTGTTGAGGATCGTGATTCCGCCGCGCACCGTATCGGCGGGAAGCGCACGCAGCGCGGCGAGGTCGGCGGCCCCAACTTTGGCGGCGAAGGCGCCGCCTTTGGTCTGCGCCTCGGCCAGCGCCGGCCAGCGATCGCGCCCGCCGCCCGATGCGGCGATCGCCTTGGCGAACACGCCATTGGCGGCGGGCGATGCCATCAGCCGCGCGACCGACTCTCCGCCCGCGCTCTCGCCAAAGATCGTCACGTTGGCCGGATCGCCTCCGAACGCGGCGATGTTGCGCTTGACCCAGGTCAGCGCGGCGATCTGGTCCATCAGGCCCCAGTTCACCCCCTCCCCCAACGCCGGATGTGCGAAGAAGCCGAAGCGGCCGAGCCGGTAGTTGAAGGTGACGACGACCACGCCGCGCTTCGCAAGCTGCGTGCCGTCAGTCGTGGCAAGCGCGCCCGATCCGGCGACGAAGCCACCGCCATGGATCCACACCATCACCGGGAGCCTGGCACTCGCCGTTGCCTCGGGCGTCCAGACGTTGAGGGACAGGCAGTCCTCGGCCATCGGCGCGCCATGGCTGACATCGCCCGGCACCGGGTTCTGCATGCAGTCAGCGCCAAAGCGCGTGGCGTCCCGCGGCTCGTTCCAGCGCACGACCGGCGCCGGTGCCGCCCAGCGTCGCTCGCCCAGCGGCGGCGCGGCATAGGGAATCCCCTTGAACGACGCCACGCCATCCGCGGTCGCGCCGTCGAGCGCGCCGCTGTCGATGGTCACCTGCTGCGCGGCGACAGGCGTCGTGGCGAACAGGGCAAGGATCAACAACCGGTTCATGCGCCGCCTCCCGTACGGAACTCGAAGATGCCGGGGCCGGTACGATAGACCGCATAGCCACCCTCGCGCCGGTCCAGCCCGGCCCCCGCGGGCGGAGCGATCGAGCCGAAGCGTTCGGGCACCCATACTTCCCCGCTGGTGTTGGCGGGCACCTCGGCAGTGAGCGTCAGCCGCCCGCCGTCGACCCGCCAGCGCGACGCGGCGCGGCCGTGGACCGTATCCATCACCGCCTCGGCGGAAGCGAGACCGACGGGGATCGCGGGCTTGACCAGCACGACCTTGTAGCCCGGCGCACCGGGACGGAGACCCGCGAGCCGCTGGCGCATCCAGTCCGCGATCGACGCGAGATAATGATGGTCGCGCGACCGGCTATCCAGACTCCAGCTCTCGAACATCGTCGAATGCCCGTTGGCGATCCACCAGCCCCAGCTCGGCTCGTCGGTGCGCGTCGCGACGCGATAGGCGAGATCGGCGTGGCCATAGTCGCTCAGCATCTCGAGCAGATGGCGCGTGCCATAAACGCCGGTGCGCAGGCCCTGCTTGTCGACATCGCGGGCGATCGCGTCAGCGACGCCCTGCTCGCGCCCCCTGGGGGCCATGCCGAAGGCGAGCGGGAGGACGTTCTGGATCTGCGTCGCGGGTCCCGCCGCGCCCTTGGCATCGACCGTGCGATACCAGCCATTGGTGTCGTCCCAGTAGCGCGCATTATAGGCGGTACGGATCGCCTCGGCGAGCTGGCCATAGCGTGCCGCATCCTCCGCTTTGCCGATCACCGCCGATGACCGCGCGAGCAGGTCGGCCTGATGGAAGAAATAGGCGGTCGTCACCGCATCGGCGCCGCCGCCGCGCGCGTTGAGGAAGTCGAGCGGACCCGGCGGCATCCACTCGCTCAGCCCCGCGGCGCGGCGATAGTCGGGCGCCTTGATGAAGGTCGCGGTATAATCCACCAGCCGCCGCTGCATGTCGTGGTTCCGCGCCAGGATGCGCGTGTCGCCATAGGTGGTGTGCATCTCCCACGGCAAAATCAGCGCCGCCGCATCCCAGGGCGTCGTCGGGCCCCAGATGATGCTCCAACCTGGCGTATTCTCGTACCCGTAATAGGGCGTCGCGGGCACGATCTCGGGCAGCTCACCATTGGGAGCCTGCGCATCGCGGAAGTCGGCGAGCCATTTGGTCCAGACGCGCGCGACATCGAGGCTGCGCGCCGCCGCGCCCGCCGAAGCCTGCGCGTCACCTGTCCAGCCATTCTTCTCGAACGCCGGAGTGTCGGTGACGAAGCCGTGGAGGTTGTTGAGGATCGTGCCGGTCGCCGCCGCGTCGATCTTGCCGAGCAGCGGGTTGGCGCTTGCGAAGCTGCCGGTGCGGGCGACGGCGGAATGGACGATGCGCGCCTTGAGCGTCGCGCCGGGCACGCCGCGCAGCTCGACATAGCGGAAGCCGCGATAGCCGAAGCGCGGTTCCCAGCGCTCGGTGCCCCTGCCCGCCAGCGTATAGCGGTCGGTCTGGAGTTGCGCGTGGATCAGGCCCGAGACCGGGACGACGCGACCGTCCGTCGTCAGCTTCTCGCCCGCCATCATCGAGACGGTGGCGCCGCGTGGGCCGCGAACCTCCAGCACCGGGCGGCCGGCGACGATCCGGCCGAAATCGTGCACCCAGATGCCGGGGGCGGTTTCCCTGACCGAAACGGCGTCGATCGTCTCGACCGCCTCGATCGGCTCGGCATTGGCGGCCGCGAGCTTGCCGGCAGGCCCGGCGACGACCGCCGCGGGCTGCCATTTCGCGCGGAAACCGGGACGGTCCCATCCCGAAGGGAGCAGCCGGGCGTCATAACGTTCGCCGCGATGGACGGAGTCGCTTTGTGTCGGCCCGTCGGCCGCCTGCCAGTCTTGGCCGGTCGCCACCGTCTGGCGAGTGCCATCGGCGTAATCAATCTCAAGCTGTGCCTTGAGCGCCGGCGCACCGCGCCACGGCGCCGCGTGGAAATACCATTCGTCGGGATCGGTCAGCGCGTACCAGCCGCGGCCAAGCTCCGCGCCCAGCACATTCTCACCCGCGCGAAGCTGAGCGGTCACGTCATGGGCGTAGCTCAGCACGCGCTTGTCATAGGCGGTGAAGCCAGCACCGAGCGGGGAACCGACCGGCGCGCCATTAAGTCGGATTCGCGGCATCCCGGCCCCGGCATAATAGAGGCGCGCGCGCGCGATCGGCTT
>DATIGZ010000073.1:0-1894 GCA_035481255.1 Sphingomonas sp.
CCCCCCGCCGGACCGCGATGGCGGAGGCGTCCGCGTCCTGATCGTCGATGACTCGGTGGTCGCCCGGGCGGTGCTCGGCCGGATGATCGAGGGGATGGGCCGGTTCCGCATCGCCGGCTCGGTCAGCGACGTCACCAGCGCACTGGCGTTCCTCGCCAACGACCGCGCCGATGTGATCCTGCTCGACCTTGAAATGCCCGGCATCCACGGCCTTACCGCGCTGCCCGATCTGGTGGCGGCGGGGCAGGGGGCGAAGATCCTGGTGGTCTCTTCCGCCGCCGATGACGGCGCTGCCGCCGCGGTTCAGGCGCTCGCGCTCGGGGCGGCGGATACGCTGGTGAAGCCCGGCGTGGGCAATTTCGCCGGCCGTTTCGCCGCGGTGCTCGAGGATCGGCTGACGCGGCTGTTCGATGCGGACGATGCCGCCGCCTCGGTCTCGGCGCATGCCGATCGCGCGCCGGGCGAGTTCGATATCGTCGCGGTGGGCGCGTCGACGGGCGGAATCCATGCGCTCAGCCAGATGCTGCGCGCCATTCCCCAATCCTTTCAACCGCCGATCCTGGTCACCCAGCATCTTCCGGCGTCGTTCATGAGCTATTTCGCGGCCCAGCTCGCGGTGCTTGCCGGGCGCCCGTGCGAGGTCGCGGCCGACCATATGCGCGTGCGGCCGGGCCGCATGCTGGTCGCGCCGGGCGACGCGCATCTGCGCATCGTGCGCGCGGGTGAAGGCTATTACGCCGTCCGCCTGTCGCATGAATCCGTGGCGAGCGGCTGCATGCCCTCGGTGGATCCGATGCTCGATTCGATCGCCGACCTGTTCGGTGCGCGCGGGCTGGGGGTGATCCTGTCGGGCATGGGCCGCGACGGCGCGGTGGGGGCACGTCGGCTGATCGACACGGGGGGCAGCATCATCGTGCAGGACAAGGCGAGCTCGGTGGTGTGGGGCATGCCCGGCGCGATCGCCGAAAGCGCCGCCGCGGTGCTTCCGCCCGACGAGATCGGCCGCATGATCGCCAGCCAGCGGAGGCCCGGCTGATGGCGCTCCCTCAGACCTTCGCGTCCACCGGCGCGATGCACGTCATCGGCGCGCTGCTCGAGCAACGCACCGGTCAGCAGATCGCGGCCAATCGCGCCTGGCGGGTCGAGACGGTGCTCAAGCCGGTGCTTCGCGCCAATGATCTCGACACGCTCGATCAATTGATCGGGCGGATCGCGGGGGACCGGAACGGCGCGCTAGCGGATTCGGTGGTGGATGCCCTGCTCAACCACGAAACCTCCTTCTTCCGCGACGCCGCGGTGCTCGATCTGGTGGTCGAGGCGGCGCTGGCGCTGCAGGCCGAGACGCCGGGCCGCCGCCTGCGCATCTGGTCGGCGGGCTGTTCGGTCGGGCAGGAGCCCTATTCGCTCGCGATGCTGTTCGAGGAAGCGGCGATCACGCGCGGGATGGTGATGCCGGAGATCGTCGCGACCGACGTGTCCGCCGCCGCGCTCGCCCGCGCGCGCGCCGGGCGCTTCTCGCAGTTCGAGATCCAGCGCGGATTGCCGGTACGCCGCATGGTCAGCTGGTTCGACAGCGTCGATGGCGAATGGGTGATCCGGCCCGAACTGTCGCGCCGCGTCCAGTTCCGTCAGCACAACCTCGCCAAGGATCCTGCGCCGCTGGGCAAGTTCGACCTCGTCCTGTGCCGCAACGTGCTGCTCTATTTCGCCGCCGATGTGCGCACCCGCGTGTTCCGCACGCTGCGCACCGCGACGCGCGACGGCGGGTTGCTGGTGCTCGGCGCGGGAGAGACGGTGATCGGCCAGACCGACGCCTTCCGCCCCAGCGATCAATTTCGCGGCCTGTACCTCGCCGACGAGGCGCGCGTCGCGCCGTTCCGGGCCGCCTGACGCC
>DATIGZ010000074.1:0-3619 GCA_035481255.1 Sphingomonas sp.
GAAGAGGGGGGCGAGATCGCTGGCCTTACGCTGTGGACGCTGCGCCAGGTGATCGCCGATCAGCAGGTCCTGGCCGCGCACGGGCACGACATGCCCGTATTCATCAACATTTCGGGCGTGCTGCTCGCCGACAGCGCCTTCGTGACCGAGGCCTGCCGTATCATCCGCGAGACGGGCGCCAAGATCGGGTTCGAGATCACCGAAACCGCCGTGATCCGCGATCCCGACAGCGCGATCCGCCATCTCCAGTCCTTCTCGGAGATCGGCATCCCGCTCGCGATCGATGATTATGGCGCGGGTCTCTCGTCGCTCGCCTATCTCAAGCAGCTTCCCGCGACCGAGCTCAAGATCGACAAGATGTTCGTGATGCAGCTCACCAGCAGCAACCGCGATCCGCTGATCGTCCGCTCGACCATCGATCTCGCGCATGCGCTTGAGATGGAAGTGACCGCCGAGGGCGTGGAAACGCCGGCGGCGCTGGCGCTGCTCAGCGTGATGGGCTGCGACATGGTTCAGGGGTTCCTGATCAGCCGTCCCGTGGCGCTCGACGCCTTTATCCGCTTCCTCGACGAGGAAGGGCATAAGGCGGCGTCGGCGATCCGGCCGACCTTCGCCCGGCCGGAGGGCTTCTGGCGCAAGAGCGGCTGATGCGCCGGCTTCTCGCCATCGCCGCGGCCCTGACGCTGACCTTTACCGGGCCTGCGCTCGCCCAGCAGCGCGCCGCCGATACTCTGATCGACCGCGCCAAGGCGGCGATGATCGCCGAACCGGGCGAGGCGCTCAAGCTCGCCGGAGAGGCGGAGCGCCGCGCCGCCGCGATCGCCGATCCGCGCGCCAAGGCGACCGCGATCGCCACCGCGTTGTGGCTGCAGAGCGAAGCGTCGATCCGCACCCGCGACGCGAAGGCCGCGGCGCCGCGGATCGCGCGCGCGCTCAAGCTGATCAGCGCCTATCCCGAGCCGAGCAAGCTGCGCGGCGACCTGCTGCTCGCGCGCGCGGGCGTTCAGCAGGAGCAGATGCGCCCCGCGGAAGCGCTGGCGTCATTACAGGAAGCGTTCAGCATCTTCGGCGCGGTGGGTGAGAAGCGCAGCCAGTCGATCACGCTGCAGACAATCGCTACCCTCTATACCCAGGCCAATGATTTCGCGAGCGCGGACAAGTATTTCCGTCAGGCGGCGGAGGTCTATGAGGGCGATCCGCGCCTGTCGCTGTTCCTGTACAACAACCGCGGCAACGTGCTGCTGCGGCTGGAAAAACCGGCCGAGGCGGTTGCCCAGTACCGGCGCGCGCTGGCGACCGCGCGTTCGCTCAACAGCGCGACATTGCTTCCGCCCATCCTCATCAACCTCGCGCGCGCGCTCAATCATGACGAGAAGATCGACGAGGCCGAAACCGCCATCGCCGAAGCGCGCCGGCTGATCGCGGAGGGGGCGTCGCCCAATTCGGAGCCTTTGCTGCTCGCAGTATCGGCCCAGCTCGCCTTTGACCGGCGCAATCTCGACCGCGCGAAGAACCTGATTGAGCGCAGTTTCGAAGGCGTCGATCTCGCCAATACGCCGATCGCGATGCGTGACGCGCATCTGATCGCCTACGACATCTATTCCGCGCGCGGTGAGAACCAGATGGCGCTCGCGCATCTCGAGCGGGTGCGCAAGCTGGGCGACGAGGCCGCGCAACTCGCGACCTCGACCAACATCGCGCTGATGGCTGCGAGGTTCGACTACGCGAATCAGGAACTGCGCATCGCCAACCTGAAGGCGGAGGAGGCGCGGCGCGAGGCCGCGTTCCAGCGCACGTTGCTGTTCGGGGTCGGCGGCGCGACGCTGATCATCATCACGCTGCTCAGCATCGGCCTGTTCACGATCCGCCGCAGCCGCAATCAGGTCCGCGCCGCGAATACCGAACTCAACCAGACCAACGTCGCGCTCGAAAAGGCGCTGAAGGCCAAGACCGAATTCCTCGCAACCACCAGCCACGAGATACGCACGCCGCTGAACGGCATCCTCGGCATGACCCAGATCATGCTGCGCGACCCCTCGGTCCCCGCGCAAACGCGCGACCGGCTGGGGATCGTCCATGGCGCCGGCATGACGATGCGCGCGCTGGTCGACGACATCCTCGACGTGGCGAAGATGGAGACCGGCAATCTCACGGTCGAGCTCACCGCCACTGACCTGCATGCGATGTTGCGTGATGTCACGCGCATGTGGGAGGAGCAGGCGCGCGGGAAGGGGCTTGAGTTCAAGCTCGACATGGACGGCGCGCCGGCCTGGGTCGAAACCGATGCTGGCCGCCTGCGGCAGATGCTGTTCAACCTGCTGTCGAACGCGCTCAAATTCACCGAAGAGGGCAATGTCGCGGTGAAGGCGGAGGCCGTGGACGGGCGGCTGCGTATCGCGGTGTCGGACAGCGGCATCGGCATCCCCGCCGAAAAGCATGAGGAAATCTTCGAATCCTTCCGGCAGGTCGATGCCGGCACGACGCGCAAGTTCGGCGGTACCGGCCTTGGCCTCGCGATCGTGCGCAACCTCGCGCGTGCGCTGGACGGTGACGTCTCGGTCGTCAGCGTCGAGGGGCAGGGGACGACCTTCACCGTCGATATGCCGCTGATCGAGGCCGCCGCGCCCGACGGCGCCGCCGCGTCGGATGGCCCTGGTGAGCCGGTGGTCGTGCTCGACCGCAATCCCATCGCGCGCGGGATGCTGCGCACCTTGCTTGAGCCGCATTTCTCCGCGGTCCAGTTTGCCGCCACTCCGGATGAAGCGGTGGCCATGCTGACCGGTGCCGGTCCGGTGTTGGTGCTGGCGGAAGAGGCGACGCTCAAGGCCGCGGGGGACGACGCGGTGGAGATCCTCACCGCGTTCGCCGCCGCCGTGAAGGAAAAGGGCGCGCGGACCGCGGTGCTGTGGGTCAAGCCCGATGAGGCGATGCTGGCGACGCTGGCGGAGGCCGGGGCCGACACCGTCGTTGCCAAGCCGGTCGCGGGTGCCGCGCTGGTCGAGGCGCTGGTTGCAGGACGTAAAGAAAATTGTGCGACATCCACCGCAACCCGACTTGTGTCAGAAGCGGCTTAAGACGATAGCACACATATGATATCCTCCCCTCGCGACGCCAACGAGATGGGCACAGCCCGCACATGAATATCCTGTTTATCGAAGATGACCCGATGAACCGCCGTGTCGTTCGCGACATGCTCGACGTGGCTGGCGCGTCCATGGCCGAGGCGGAGCACGCCGAGGAAGGCCTGCGGAAAATCGGTGCGGAGGATTTCGACGTCGTTCTGGTCGATTTGCGCATGCCGGGCATGGACGGGATCGAGGCGATCGAGCGCATCCGCGCGCGCGGCGACGCCAAGGCCGAATTGCCGATCATTGTCGTCACCGCCGACACCGCGGTCGATTTGCGCGAGCGCTGCATGACCGCCGGCGCGGATGAGGTGCTGTTCAAGCCGGTGGCGATGGACGCGCTGTTCGACACGATCGGCCGCGTGCTCGCGTTGCGCAGCGGCGGCGAAGGAATGCTGCTCTAGTTTTTGGGTTGGCTAACGCCAACCGGCGCCGGCCCGCTCCCTCACCCGGCCACCCATAACATACGATGCCGTTGGATGGCCGGGTGAGGG
>DATIGZ010000075.1:0-3035 GCA_035481255.1 Sphingomonas sp.
TATTCCGAACCCAAGGGCAGATTCCCACGCGTTACGCACCCGTGCGCCACTAAGGCCGAAGCCTTCGTTCGACTTGCATGTGTTAGGCATGCCGCCAGCGTTCATTCTGAGCCAGGATCAAACTCTCAAGTTTGATGTACCGCAACTGCGAGCCGGAATGTGCCCACAGCCACAGCTCATTTCTAGGAGCCGTTCCTGCACAAATCTTTCACGTAATGGAAACGTGTAGGACATGTTTGAACCCCGCCAGCAGAACCGAAATCCCGCCAAACGAAGCCCATGGAACGGCTTGACTTTACCGAGCACCTTGCACCTAGAAGCTGCAAGACCCGGGGCCGCCGCCCACATGTCCCTTCATCAAAATCACAATGTCAAAGAGCGACAAAAACCGACGCACCGTCCAACCCCAATTTACCGGGGCGACCTGTGCGCCTTGCTTTTGGTGACCGTCGCGCCGTTCCGTGTGGCCCGTCGCTGCGGTGAAGGGGCATATATGGACACCCCTTCCGACCGTCAACAACCTTTTGCACTTTTGTTTCAAGCCACGCCAAAAAGCCCGGAATTCCGCGGTTTACGCGGTATAAAGGGGTGACGCGTAGAAACACCCCATGACTGAGACAGCCGCCGAATCGCCGAATCAACCACGGGAATCACTGCGCGATCAGGTGCGCAGCGCCGTGATCTGGCGTTCCGGTACTCAGATTCTGGGCCAGATCATCGCCTGGGCATCCACATTCCTCGTGATTCGGATGCTCGACCCCAGCGATTACGGCCTGTTCGCCATGACTCAGGTGATTCTGGTCCTGCTCAACATGCTCAACGGCTACGGCCTCGCGAGCGCGATCATCCAGAAGCCCGATGTCGACGACCGCTCGGTCCGCCAGCTGTTCGGGATGTTGCTGCTGCTGAACTTCGGCCTCGGCGCCGCCCAGTTCCTGATGGCCCCGCTCGCCGCGGCCTATTACCGGCAGGACGTCGTCGCCGATCTGCTGCGGGTTCAGGCCCTGCTCTATATCGCGACCCCGTTCATCGCGCTTCCCTATGCCTTGCTCGCACGCGCGATGGATTTCCGCAAACAGGCGCAGGTGAACCTCCTCTCCGCCACCGCGGGCGCGCTCGCCGCGCTGGGCGGCGCCTATGCGGGCATGGGGGTTTGGACGCTGGTGCTCGCGCCACTGGTGCTGTTCGGCACCCGCGCGATCGGCATGACCTGGGCGGCGCGCTCGCTGATGTGGCCGAGCTTCGACTTTCGCGGCGCCGGCGGGATCGCGCGCTATGGCGGGCTGATGGCGGCCGGCCAGCTCTTCTGGTTCGTGCAGAGCCAGGCCGATGTGTTCATCGCCGGCCGCCTGTTCGACCCGCATTGGCTGGGCATCTATACTACCAGCCTGTTCCTCACTCAGATCCTCGTCCAGAAATTCATTCCCGCACTGAACGAGGTCGCCTTCTCGGCCTATTCCCGAATGCAGCATGATGCGGCGGGGGCGACGATCGCCTTCGCCAAGTCGGTGCGCCTGATCATGGTCGCGGCGATGCCCTTCTATCTCGGCCTCGCCGCGACCGCCGAGCCGCTGGTCCATGTCGCGCTCGGGGAAAAGTGGATTCAGGCCGCTCCGGTGGTCCAGATCCTAGCGCTCGCCATGCCCTTCATGACGCTTCAGATCCTGTTCGCTCCCGCGACCGACGCGCGCGGCCGGCCGGGAATCGGGGCACAGATCTCCGCGACCGGTGCATTCCTGCTGCCAGCCGCTTTCCTGATCGGAGTGCAATGGGGTGTCACCGGCCTCGCGCTCACCTGGATCGCGGTATGGCCGGTGTTCCTCGCGATCACCGCGGCGCGCAGTCTGCCGGTAATTGGTCTGAGCTGGCGAGACTGGATCGCGGCGGTTCTGCCACCGGCGACCGCGGCGACCGCGATGGCACTGGCGGTAGTGCTGATCGACCGGACACTCCCGTCGCTCAGCCCCCTCCCCCACTTGCTGCTGCTCACCGCGGCGGGGGCGGCGATCTATGGCGCATGGCTCTGGTTCTTCGCGCGCACGACGGTCGAGGACGCGATCGGGATGATCCGGCGCTGAGGCCGGTCACGCGGACTGGATATAAGCCCGCATCTGCGCCGCCTCCGCCTCGATCCGCTCGATCCGGTACTTCACCAGATCGCCGATCGACACGAAGCCGAGCAGCGCCCCCTCCTCCACCACCGGAAGATGGCGGACGCGCCGCTGAGTCATCAGGGAAAGCGCGCCCAGCACCGGCTCCTCGCGCGTCACGCTGATCGCGGGCGCGGTCATCACGGCGCGCACTTCATGATCGAGCGCCGCAGCGCCATCGCGCTGCAGGCAGTGGATCACGTCGCGCTCGGAAAAGATGCCCGCGACCGCGCCATTCTCGATCACCGGCAACGCACCGATTCGCTTGGCGGAGAGCAGCGCCACCGCCTCGCGCACGGTCATGCCGCCGCTCACGGTTATGACATCCTGCCCCTTCCCGCTCAGGATTGCTGCGATTGTCATCGTCAGGCTCCTTTCCTGCCAGAGGCGATTGAGATTCCCACGTTTCGGCCCCAAATGAAAGGGCATGAAGCCCGATCTCGACAATCCCGATTACGCCCGGCTCGCATGGGCCCGTTATCGCCGCATCTTCGGGATCGTGGCGGCGGTCGCGCTCCTCTCGGCGATCGTCGCGGTCGCCGCGCTCTATATCTCGCTGGGTGAGTTTCAGCTCCATGCCTCGATCGCGATGGCGATCGGCATCGGCCTGTCGGTGCTGCTCGGCGGCGCGCTGATGGGGCTGATCTTCATGAGCTCGGGGACCGGCCATGACGAGCGTTCGCGCGACGCGACCGAGCGGGACCGCTAGCGCGGCTCGATCTCGCGGTAGTTCAGCGTCGCGCTGCCATTTGCCGGCACGGTCACCGCCCACAGCTTGCGCCCGTTCCTGCTCGCCAGCCGGGTCGAAGCCTTGACCTCGCCGTTGAGGTTGAAGTCAGCCTCATAGCGGATCGCGAATGGATTGGCGTTGCGGACGATCAGCTC
>DATIGZ010000076.1:0-9689 GCA_035481255.1 Sphingomonas sp.
ACCCATAGGATACTGGCGTTGGGTGGCCGGGTGGGGGAGCGGGCCGGTGCCGCCACTGCGAAAGCAAACAAATGAGCTATAAGCATCTCTTCCAGCGCGCGCTGGCCGCCGCGCCCGACCGGCTCCACTTCGCCGCGCACAGCCATCACCTCTGGCCCGATGCCTCATGGCTCGGCCATCAGGCCGCATGGGAGGACGCCGCACGCCTCGCCGACCATAAATGGGGCCGGGTGATGGAGGAGATCCTGCCCGCCGCGCAGGGCGAGGTCGCGGCCGAGCTTCGCCTGCCCGACCCCTCGACCATCGTCTTCGCGGGCAACACCCACGACCTGCTGCTCCGCATCGTCTCTGCGCGCGGCGAGCATCCCGTCCGCATCCTCACCAGCGACGGCGAGTTCCACAGCTTCCGCCGCCAGTCGCAGCGCTGGCTCGAATCGGGCCGCGTGGTGCTCGACATCGTCCCCAATGGCGATGGGTTCGCCGACCGCTTCCTCGCCGCCGCGCGCGCCGGCAGCCACGACCTGATCTTCGTCAGTCAGGTGATGTTCGAAACCGGCGCCGTCTTCACCGCGCTGGCCGGTCTCGCCGCGCTCGCCCGTCCCGACGGACCCTGGGTGGTGGTCGATGGCTATCACGGCTTCATGGCGATCGAGAACGATCTGTCGGCGGTCGCCGATCGCATCTTCTACGTCGCCGGCGGCTATAAATACGCGATGGCGGGCGAAGGCGCCGCCTTCCTCCACTGCCCGCCCGGCTTCGGCCCGCGCCCGGAAATCACCGGCTGGTATGCCGAGTTCGCCGATCTCGAAAAGGCGCCGGGCAAGATCGGCTATTCGGCGGACGCGATGCGCTTCATGGGATCGACCTTCGACCCCTCCGGCCTCTACCGCTTCGTCGCGGTGCGCGACATGCTCGCGTCCGAAGGAATCACGACCGCCACCATCAACGCCCATATCGCGCCGCTGAGGGAAAAGCTGCTCGCCGGCCTCGCTTCGACCCCGCTTGCCGAAGCGCAGCTGCTCAACCCCGGCGGCGATCCCCGTGCGCGCTTCCTCGCCTTCCGCTCACCCCACGCCGCCGCATGGAAAGCCGGACTCGAAGCGCAGGATATCGTCACCGATGTGCGCGGCGACGTGCTGCGCATCGGCTTCGGCCTCTATCACGACGAACGCGACGTGAACCGGCTGCTCGGCGCGTCAGGCGACCTTCGCGACGCCTAGCCGCGGGATCTCGATCGCGGGGCAGCGGTCCATCACCACCTTCAGCCCCACCGCCTCGCCCGCCGCGAGCGGCCGGCGGAAGATGTCGACGATGTCGATCGGCTCGCCGATATCGGCCAGCGCGCCGAAGACATATTCGCCATGGACATGCTCGCCCACGATCTGCGGATTGACCGGGATCACGCGATAGCCGCGCCCCTGCAGGAACTTCATCACGCCATAGCTCGGCCGGTCGGGCCGGTCGGACGCACCGACCATCGCGATTGTCCGCGCGCCTTCGAGCAGCGCCTTGATATCCTCGTCGCGGGTCAGGGGCATCTTATCCTCCGTTGGCGCCGATCCAGTCATCGACTTGCGCCGCTATCGCGGTGAACGCGGCTGCTTCCGGCCCGTTCCCCGCGGCGGGCGGCGTCCCGGCGTCGGAGGCTGTGCGGATCGCGATGTCGAGCGGGATGCGCCCCAGGAACGGCACGCCCAGCTTCGCCGCCGCCGCTTCCGCCCCGCCCTGTCCGAAGGGATCGGAGACCTCGCCGCAATGCGGACAGGCATAGCCCGCCATATTCTCGATCAGACCGATCACCGGAACCCCCGCCTTGGCGAACAAGTCGATCGCGCGCGTCGCGTCGATCAGCGCAAGGTCCTGCGGAGTCGACACGATCACCGCTCCCGCCGGGCGGTGCTTCTGGATCATCGTCAGCTGCACGTCGCCCGTGCCCGGCGGCAGGTCGATCACCAGCGTGTCCGCCGGACCCCAATTGGCGTCGACCAGTTGCCCCAGCGCGCCCGCGGTCATCGGCCCGCGCCACGCGATCGCCTGCCCTTCGGCCACCAGCCCGCCCATCGACAGCAGCGGCACGCCATAGGGGGTCGCCAGTGGCACCAGCTTCTTGTCGTGCGCCTCGGGTTTCTTCCCTTCGATTCCCATGATCTTCGGCTGCGACGGGCCATAGATATCGGCATCGACCAGCCCCACGCGCCGTCCCAGCCGGGCAAGTCCGATCGCGAGATTCGCCGAAACGGTGGACTTGCCCACCCCGCCCTTGCCGCTCGCCACCGCGATCAGCTTGCGGTTCACGCGTTGCGCGGTGCGCGCGATGCGCACCTCCTTGATCCCCGGCAGCGCCGCCGCGGCACGGATATCGGCCTCCAGCGCGTCCTGCGCCGCTTCGGGAAGGCCCGTCACGTCAAGGATAATGCTCGCTCGCGCTCCCTCCACCCGAACGGTGGCGCGCCCCGCGGCGACGGGGGCAAGGATGGCTTCGAGTTCGGCTTTTTCGGTCATGGCCGGGCAGATAGGGGCAGTTTGCGCCAAGCGAAAGCGGCACGGCCTGCTCCCCCGCCCTACCACCCGCTTCAGCGTATCTCGACGGGTGTCGGGGCGGAGGGACGGGCCGGGGCCGATTCTGAACCAAACAAAACGCCATGCCACTGTAAATTCGCGGATCGCCCCTTATAAAGACTGTCATGGCGAAGCTGAGTGGTTGGATCGCGCGCGCTCCCGGACTGTGGGGCGTGCTGCAAAATGAGAACAAAGGCCCCCAGGGCCCCTGGGGTGGAGGCAAGGGCGGCAATGACGGCGGCGACGCCGGCAAGGGCGGCGACGATGCCGGCGGCGGCCCGCGCAATCCCTGGGCGTTCCCGCCCGAGGGCAAGCGCGGCGGGCGCGGCAGCGTCACCAGCCTCGACGATTTCCTGAAGCGTGCGCGCCGCGGCGGTGGTGGCAACGGCGGCGGCGGCCTGCCCGGCGGGATGCCGGGCCGCCCGGTGATCCTCGGCGGGATCGCGATCCTTCTCCTGCTGTGGGTCGCCTTCACCAGCATCCATGTCATCGCGCCGGAACAGCGCGCCGTCGTGGCGCTGCTCGGAAAATATTCGCGGACGATGGAGCCGGGCATCAACTGGACGCTGCCGGCGCCAATCGAAACCGTGAAGAAGATCGACGTTCAGGCGATCCGCACCGAGGATTTCCCCGCGACCAGCGGCGAGAATCTGATGCTGACTCAGGATCAGAACATCGTCGACCTCGCTTATTCGGTGCGTTGGGATATCCAGAATCCCGAGGATTTCGTGTTCCAGATCGCGAATCCGCAGCAGACCGTGCGCGCCACCGCGGAAAGCGCGATGCGCGCCTCGGTGGCGGGCGTCACGCTCAACGAAGCGATCGGTCCGGGTCGCACCGTGATCGAAGCGCGCGTGCAGCAGGCGACTCAGGCGATCCTCGACGAATATAATTCGGGCATCCGCATCCAGAGCGTCGCGATCCGCGGCGCCGCCGCCCCGGGTGCGGTGGACGAAGCGTTCAAGCAGGTCACCGCCGCGCAGCAGGAATCGGAAGGCGCCCGCAATCAGGCTCGCGCCTACGCTCAGCAGGTGACCGCCGTGGCGCAGGGTCAGGCGGCGCAGTTCGACAAGATCTACGAACAGTACAAGCTGGCGCCCGAAGTCACGCGCCGCCGTCTGTATTATGAAACGATGGAGGCCGTGCTGGCGAAGTCGAACAAGACGATCGTCGAGACCAACGGCGTGACCCCCTATCTCCCGCTTCCCGCCGCGCGCGGGGGATCGACGCAGCCCTCGGTCCAGCAAGGCCAGCAGCAGGGAGGCGCCCAGTGAACGGCATCCTCAACCGGCCCGTCCTGTTTGGCGGCCTCGCCCTCGCCCTTCTCTTCCTGCTGATCAGCACAATCGCGATCGTGCCCGAGACCAAGCAGGCGGTGATCCTGCGCTTCGAACAGCCGGTGCGCACCATCAACCAGTGGCAGCCGGGCGAACAGTTCGGCCGCACCACCGGCGCCGGCCTGATCGCGCGCTGGCCGCTGATGGAGCGCATCGTCTGGGTCGACAAGCGCGTGCTCGATATCGAGCTTGAGAATCAGCCGGTACTCTCGACCGATCAGCTGCGGCTCGAAGTGGACGCGTTCGCGCGCTTCCGCGTCGTCGATCCGCTGCGCATGGTCGTGACCGCGGGGACCGAGACCCGGGTGGCCGATCAGCTCAAGCCGCTGTTCGGCTCCGCGCTGCGCGCCGAGCTTGGCAAGCGTCCCTTCGCGTCGCTGCTCAGCCCTGAACGGACGGCGGTGATGGATAATATCCAGGCCGGCCTTCAGCGCTACGCCAGCCAATATGGCGTCCAGATCGTCGACGTGCGTATCAAGCATGCCGACCTGCCCGACGGCAGTCCGCTCGAATCGGCGCTGCAACGGATGCGCACCGCGCGCGAGCAGGAGGCGACGACGATCCGCGCCAACGGTCAGAAGGACGCCCAGATCATCCGTGCCGAGGGCGATGCGCGCGCAGCGGAAATCTATGCGGCGAGCTTCAACAAGGATCCGCAATTCTACGATTTCTGGCGCGCAATGCAGTCGTACCGCACGACCTTCATCGGGGACCCCCGTCAGAAGCAGGGCGAGACGTCGATCATCCTGTCGCCCGACAACGACTATCTGCGCGAGTTCCGGGGACGCGGGCGCTGACTGGAAAGGCGTCAGGGACCCTGACGCCTTTCGGTTCGTTCATATTCAATCGCCGTTCAGCTATCCTAGGCGAGTAATACACATGACTGACCTCCAGCCCGGCAAAGGCCCGATGACCCCAAGCAAAATCAAAGGAACCTCCCCCGTGCGCTACGCATATGCGATCACCTCCGCGCTGCTGATCGGCGGCGCGAGTGCGGCACTGGTCCTCCAGAACCCCGCCGGCGCACAGACCGCGCAAAACGAACCCGGCGCGATCCAGGCCGGGGCGCCCCGCGCCGGCGCGCCGATGAGCTTCGCCGACATGGTGTCCAAGCTCCAGCCCGCGGTCGTGAACATCTCGACCACCCAGCGCGTGCAGGTGCAAACCAACCCGTTCGCGGGCACGCCGTTCGGCGATCTGTTCGGCGGCCAGCAGGGCGGCGGCCGTCCGGTGACGCGTCAGGCCGAATCGCTCGGCTCGGGCTTCGTCATCTCGGCTGACGGCTACATCGTCACCAACAATCATGTGATCTCGGCCGGCCAGCGCGGCGCGGTGGTTGAATCGATCAAGGTGATCCTCTCGGATCGCCGCGAATACACCGCAAAGCTGATTGGCCGCGACGTCGAATCCGACCTTGCGGTGCTCAAGATCGAGGGCGCGAACCTGCCCTTCGTTCGGCTCGGCGATTCGGATCGCTCGCGCGTCGGCGACTGGGTGGTCGCGATCGGCAACCCGTTCGGCCTCGGCGGATCGGTGACCGCGGGCATCATCTCGGCGGTGCATCGTCCGACCGGGCAGGCCGGCCCGTTCGACCGCTTCATCCAGACCGACGCCTCGATCAACCGGGGCAATTCGGGCGGTCCGCTGTTCGACCTCAACGGCAATGTGATCGGCATCAACTCGCAGATCTATTCGCCCACCGGCGGCAATGTCGGCATCGGCTTCGCGATCCCCGCGACCGAGGCGAAGCCGATCATCGATACGCTTATGAAGGGCGCCAGCGTCCAGCGCGGCTATCTCGGCGTCGGCATCCAGCCGCTCAGCGAGGATCTCGCCAAGTCGTTCGGTGTGCCCAAGGGCAAGGGCGAACTGGTCTCGCGCGTCGAGCCCGGTGAAGCCGCGGCCAAGGCAGGCATCAAGCAGGGCGATATCATCACCAAGGTAGACGGCAAGGACGTCACTCCCGATCAGACGCTCTCCTTCCTCACCGCGAATGTCCGTCCGGGCACGCGTGTGCCGATCGAGCTGATCCGCGACGGCAAGACCCTGACGGTCCAGCTCACCGCCGGCACCCGTCCGCCGCCCGAGCAGCTGGCCGGGTTCGATCCGGATGCCGAGGAAGGCACGCCCGACAGCGGCGAGCAGGGCGCACAGGCCGCAGCTGCATCGCTCGGCATCAGCGTCACCGCGCTCACCCCGCAGATCGCGCGCAGCATCGGCGTCGATCCCGAAACCAAGGGTGTCGTCGTGGTCGGCGTCGATCCGGCCAGCGATGCGGCGCAGAAGGCGATCACCCGCGGCTTCGTCATCGCCTCGGTCAACCGCACTCCGGTGGCCAGCCCGGCGGAATTCAACGCCGCGGTCGCCCGCGCGAAGAGCGGCGGCGCCGATCAGGTGCTGCTCTACGTCATGCGCCGCGGCGGCGTGGGCGGTTACATCGCGGTCGGCCTGACCAAGTAATTTAGCGCTGACCTGACCGTTTTCCCCGTTATGCTGGCCTCCTGAGATTCAGGAGTTCGGCATGACGGGTGAGACGGAGCTTTTCATTGGTCTTGGCGGCGGGCAGCGCCAGTCGCTCGTCCTTAAGCGCGCCAACCGCCACGGGCTGGTCGCCGGCGCGACCGGCACCGGCAAGACGGTGACGCTTCAGGGCCTTGCCGAGGGGTTCAGCCGCGCCGGCGTCCCCGTTTTCGCCGCTGACGTGAAGGGCGACTTGTCGGGTATGGGCATGCCCGGCTCCGCCACCGCCAAGGCGCATGAGGCCTTCACCGCCCGCGCCGCCGAGATCGGCGACGCCGAATGGAAATACGCCGCCTCCCCGGTCCAGTATTGGGATCTGTTCGGCGAGCAGGGCCATCCCGTCCGCACAACCGTGTCCGAAATGGGTCCGCTTCTTCTTGCGCGCCTGATGGGCCTCAACGACACACAGGAAGGGGTGCTCGCCATCGCCTTTCAGGTCGCGGACGATGACGGGCTGCTGCTGCTGGACCTCGACGATCTCCAGTCGATGCTCGTCCATTGCGCCGAGCGCGCGGACGAGCTGACGGCGAAGTACGGCAACGTCGCCAAGACCTCGGTCGGCGCGATCCAGCGGCAGCTCCTCCAGTTGCGCAGCGAGGGGGGCGCCCATTTCTTCGGCGAGCCCGCGCTCGACATCCACGACTTCATCAAGCTCGACGAGAACGGCCATGGCGTGGTCAACATCCTCGCCGCCGACAAGCTGATGGCCTCGCCGCGGCTCTACGCCACCTTCCTCCTCTGGCTCCTCTCAGAACTGTTCGAGACGCTCCCCGAGGTCGGCGACCCCGACAAGCCCAAGCTCGTCTTCTTCTTTGACGAGGCGCATCTGCTGTTCGAGGAAGCGCCCAAGGCGCTGCTCGACAAGGTCGAGCAGGTCGTTCGCCTGATCCGTTCGAAGGGCGTCGGCGTCTATTTCGTCACCCAGAACCCGATCGACATTCCCGAGGACGTCGCCGGCCAGCTCGGTAACCGAGTCCAGCACGCCCTGCGCGCCTTCACCCCGCGCGAGCAGAAGGCGATCAAGTCCGCCGCCGAAACCTTCCGTGCCAACCCCGGCGTCAATGTCGAGACCGCGATCACCGAATTGAAGGTCGGCGAGGCGCTTGTCTCCCTGCTCATGGCCGACGGCGCGCCCTCGCCGGTCGAGCGCACGCTGATCAAGCCGCCCTGCTCGCGCGTCGGACCGGTGACACCCGAAGAACGCAAGGTGCTGATCGACACCGATATCGTCGGTACCAAATACGATACGCTGGTCGATCGCGAATCCGCCGAGGAACTGCTCGCCGCCAAGGCCGGTGAGGCCGCCGCCGCCGCCGCCGAGGCCAAAGCAACCACCGACGCCGAAAAGGCGGCCGCCGCGCAGGCGAAGGAGGACGCCCGCCTCGCCAAGGAAGCCGAACGCGCCCGGCTCGCCGCGCAACGCGAAGCCGACCGTCAGGCCCGGCTCGACGCGCAGGCGCAGCGCGCCGCCGAGCGTGAGGCCGCCAACAATCCGTGGAACCGCGCGATCAAGTCCGCGACCCAGTCCGCCTCCTCCGCCGCCGGCCGCGCCGTCGCGGGTGAGGTGTCGAAGGCGATCTTCGGCAAGAAGTCGGGCGCCGGCGCCGGCATCGTCGGCGGCATCGTCCGCGGCATTCTCGGCGGATTGTTCAAGGGCTGACGGGGCCCAACCATCACCCCGGCCCGATGCCGGGGTTCACCGCCGTAGAGCGCTGAACAAGAGGATCAGCAGCGAGCGCACCGCGCATCCCCGCGCCGGGCCGGGACGACGACCGTCGCGGCTACATCACCGCCAGCAACGACTTGATCGGCACGAACGCGAACGCGACCGAGCTGTCCGCCACACCATAGGGTATGAAGATCCGGTCCCCGTGCCGTACCGCGCCGCACGAATAGACGACGTTGGGGACATAGCCTTCACGGTCCTGATCCGCCGCCGCCAGGATCGGCTCCTTCGTGCGCCCGATCACCTTCGACGGATCGTCCTTGTCGAGCAACGCCGCGCCGATCGAATATTTGCGCATCGCGCCGACGCCATGGGTCAGCATCAACCAGCCCTCATCCAGCTCGATCGGCGGGCCGCAATTTCCCATCTGCACCAGTTCCCATGGGTATTTTGGGGTGATCAGCTTCTGCCCCTCGTCCCAATGGGTCAGCTTGTCGGACGCGATCAGATAGATGTTCTCGCCGTCCTGCCGGCCGATCATCATATACTGGCCGCCGACCTTGCGCGGGAACAGGCCCATCCCCTTGTTGCGCGCGGCGCTGCCGGTCATCGGCACCAGATCGAACTCGCGCCAGTCGCGCGTACGCAGCATCTCCGACTGGATTTGCGACCCGTTATAGGCGGTATAGGTGCCCAACCATTCATGGCTGCCATCGTCATGCGTGAACCGCACCAGCCGCATGTCCTCCAGTCCGTTGGACTGCGCCTTGGTGATCGGGAACAGCAGCGTCCCCGACAGCGTCGAATCGCGATGGCGATAGACAGTCACCGCGCCTTCGGGCGCTTCCAGCTCGTCGCCGACCGCGTCCGCCGCGGTGGCGAAGGGCGGCTCCGGCGCCAGCGTCAGCTCGTTCCGGCTGGTGATGATCCCCTCACGGAACGCGACCGAGGAGATATGCCCTTCCCCCACCGCGCGCAGGCTCATCAGGATGCGCAGCGCGCCCTTGGGCATGCCCGTCTGGTCGTGATGCGGCACCGCGCTCGGGTTCATCAGCGCCGCGGCGGCATAGCTGTATTCGTGGCAGAAATAGGCGCCGATCAGCTGGCGCTTCTCATCCCCAATCGTGCTGCCGTCCAGGCCCAGCTGTGCCTCGACCTCGTCATAGCGCGTCATGAACACGCGCCGCGTCTGCCAGTGGCGCGCCTCGAAATCCTTGAGCACCGCCTCCAGCTGAGCGCGCGCCTCGCCCGGCGACATCTCGATCACCGCGCGCACCAGCCGTTCGGTACGGCTCGGCGCGCCGCCGTTCCCGGCCGCCCAAGCGATGTGAAAGGGGCGAACCACGACGCGCGACGGGTCTGCGCGAAGCCGTAACGGGTGTTGGAACAGGTCGAGCATCGTCCCCCGCATCAAACGCGCCGCCGCGCTGTTCAGGCCTTACGCGACCGCCTTTCGCGGTCCTGCCACGATTTCCGCGCGCTTTGAAAGAGCGCAAATGGCGCAATTCGCCAGTTGGAGCGCCAGGATCGACTCGGCGCCCTGATTGCGGTTGAGTCCGGCCGGAGTCAGCCCGTCGAAACAACCACCGTCGCGCACGCTCGCCAGC
>DATIGZ010000077.1:0-3716 GCA_035481255.1 Sphingomonas sp.
CTCACAGCCCCCGCGCGCACGGCCCGACCGGCCGAATTTCACGCGCCCGCCCGGCTTCGCGCCGACCGAGCGTCCGCACGCCAGCGCGCCGCCGCGCGCGCAGCCCGCGGAGCGCCCTCAGCCCACGCCGCGTCCGGCTCCGCCCGTACGGGTCGCGCCACCTCCGCCGCCGACGCCCTCCCCCACCCCGCCGCCTCAGCCGCGCGTGGTGGAACGGACGGTCGAGCAGCCGCAATAGCGGCGCGATCGCTCAAGCCGTCCGGCTGTGCGTTCCGGTGAAGGGCAGGATCCCGCGATACTGCTCCAGCGGCGGCGCTCCCGGAAGCATCGCGCCGCGGCGGAGCAGGAAGATGTGCCGAATGATCTCGGCCTGCTGCTCGAGCCCGTAGCGCTCGAGCCGCCAGCCTGGCTTCAGGCTGTAATCATAGCGGCAAAAGGGGTGGCGGCGCAGGGGCAGGAAAATGCCCTTCTGATGCTGCCAGACATGCGTCATCTCGTGGATGAACAGCCCCTGCAGGTCGAGCGGGGCGTGGGTGAAATCGTCGCGGTAATTGCCGCCGCCGGGATGAAAATGAATGCAGCCCATCGGCGCCATGGTGATGGCGCGCGGCTGGAAGAAGATCCATTTGCGGTTCGCGATCCCCGCGCGATCATAATCGATCGCGTCGCCGAAGATGCCGCTCGCCAGCGCGATTTCTCCGGCGGTGAGCGGGCGGCGGGTGCCGCTGCGCGATCCTTCCGTCACCTCAGATATCTTCGTGCACCATGTCGATCTCACGCACCCCGCGCAGACGGCGGGCGGCATTGACCAGCGCGCGCAGCTTCTCGCGCCGCGCACGCGCCTGATCGACGTCGCGGATCACCAGCGGGCCGGTCTTGGTCGTCTCGTCCGACGAGGTGATCGTGATCGTGCCGATATCGGCCCATTGGTTGATCAGGCTGAAGTCGATCCGCACGTCCTTGACCCGGTACAGCTCGATCTCGTCGATCGACTTCACGAAAATGCCCTTATGCAGGATCAGCCGGTCCTCGGTGACCTCATAGGTCGTGGCGAGATTGGCGATCCATTTGACAAGAATGATGATCAGCCCGACCCCGACAAGGCAGAGCAGCAGCGTCCCCCAGCCCGCCAGCGTTCCGCGCAGCCAGCCCCAGGTCGAAGAACGGAAGCGGTCGATCGTCATGCGGGCTCCTTATCGGCTCGGTTCCGTCAGCATAACGCAAAGAATGGCGGCGGACAGCCCGTGCCGGGTGCCGGTCGCTACGGGTTCGCGCCCATGATAACGTCAACGGAACGAATGATCGGAGGGATGCCCATGCGGATCATGATGCAGGCCATGCTGGCCGCCACCCTGCTGACCGGCGCGATCGGTGCGACGGCGGCTTCCACGCCACAAGAACAGCCTTCGGCAGCGGCCCGCCCGCTGTTCGCGATCGTCTACCGCGCGGGACCGGCATGGAAGCCGGGCGTACCGATGAAGGATCAGGGCCTGCGCGACCATTTCTACTATGTGAAGGCGCTGCACGAGAGTGGCGCCATCGTCTATGCGGGTGCGATGGGGCCGGACGGCGGCCTGATCCTGATCCACGCCGCCGATCAGGCCGCGGCCGAAGCGGTCATGACGAACGATCCCGCCGTGAAGACCGGCATCTTCACCGGCGAAGCGCGCCGCTACACGCCGCGCTTCGTGGGCACGGGCGCGGCAACCGCCGCTACGCCGTGATTGCCCCTAGTGCGCGGCGTCGCCCGCGGCGCGCACGTCGGCATTGACCTCCACCGTCTTGCCGTCGGCGAAGGACAGGCGAAGCGGGATCGTGCCGCCCGCGCGGATCGAGGGCGAAAGATCATAGAGCATGATGTGCTTGCCGCCGGGCTTGAATTCGATTTTCTCGCCCGCGGCGATGGCGACGTCCTTGATCGGCGCCATCGTCATCATCTTGCCGTCATGCTTCATTTCATGGATTTCGGTGCGGATCGCCGCCGGGCTGGAAACCGCGACAAGGCTGGTCGCCTGCGCCCCGCCCTTCACGGTGAAATAGGCGGCGCCGGGGCGTCCGCTGACCGCGGGCAGCCGCACCCACGCACCATCCACGCCGAGTTCGGCCTGCTGGCAACCCGACAGGATCACGCCCGCCAACATCATCGTGAAAATCGCCCGCATCATGCCCTCTCCTCCCGATTCGGGAACGTTGCAGGCGGTCCTATACCCCGCCCTGTCTTGCGGCAAGGCGCAGCCCACCTATATCGCGGCTTGTAACAATCGGATTGCCGCTTCAGGGGTCCGATTAAGTGGTTGAAACTTTTAGATTAGGACACGGGGGCCAGTAAGGACTCATGGCAAAGGTTATCGGAATCGATCTCGGCACCACCAACAGCTGCGTTGCAGTGATGGAAGCGGGCAAGCCCAAGGTGATCGAGAATGCGGAAGGCGCGCGTACCACGCCTTCGATCGTCGCGTTCGCCAAGGATGGTGAGCGTCTGGTCGGCCAGCCGGCAAAGCGCCAGGCGGTGACCAATGGCGACAACACCATCTTCGCGGTGAAGCGCCTGATCGGCCGCCGCTACGACGATCCGATCACCAAGAAGGACACCGAACTGGTGCCCTACACCATCAGCAAGGGCCCGAACGGCGACGCGTGGGTCAAGGCGGGTGGCGAGGATTATTCGCCGTCGCAGATCAGCGCCTTCATCCTTCAGAAGATGAAGGAAACCGCCGAATCGTACCTCGGCGAGACCGTGACTCAGGCTGTCATCACCGTTCCCGCTTACTTCAACGACGCTCAGCGCCAGGCGACCAAGGACGCCGGCAAGATCGCGGGCCTTGAAGTGCTGCGCATCATCAACGAACCGACCGCCGCGGCACTCGCCTACGGGCTCGAGAAGACCGACGGCAAGACGATCGCGGTCTATGACCTTGGCGGCGGCACGTTCGACATCTCGATCCTCGAGATCGGAGACGGCGTGTTCGAGGTGAAGGCGACCAACGGCGACACCTTCCTGGGCGGCGAAGACTTCGACTCGAAGGTCGTCCAGTTCCTGGCCGACGAGTTCAAGAAGGCCGAGGGCATTGACCTCACCAAGGACAAGCTCGCGCTGCAGCGCCTGAAGGAAGCTGCCGAGAAGGCCAAGATCGAGCTGTCGTCGGCCGCGACGACCGAGGTCAACCTGCCCTTCATCACCGCCGACGCCAACGGGCCGAAGCACCTTGTGAAGACGATCACGCGTTCGGACCTCGAAAAGCTGGTCGAAGACCTCGTCAAGCGCACGCTCGAGCCGTGCAAGAAGGCGATCAAGGACGCCGGCATTTCGGCGAGCGAGATCGACGAAGTCGTGCTCGTCGGCGGCATGACGCGCATGCCGCGCGTCCGTGAAGTCGTGAAGGATTTCTTCGGCAAGGAACCGCACACCGGCGTGAACCCCGACGAAGTCGTCGCGATCGGCGCCGCGATCCAGGCGGGCGTGCTGCAGGGCGACGTCAAGGACGTGCTGCTGCTCGACGTGACCCCGCTGTCGCTGGGCATCGAGACGCTGGGCGGCATCATGACCAAGATGATCGACCGCAACACGACGATCCCGACGAAGAAGAGCCAGGTCTATTCGACCGCCGACGACAATCAGTCGGCGGTGACGATCCGCGTGTTCCAGGGCGAGCGCGAAATGGCGCAGGACAACAAGATCCTCGGCCAGTTCGACCTCGTCGGCATCCCGCCCGCAC
>DATIGZ010000078.1:0-2854 GCA_035481255.1 Sphingomonas sp.
GACGCTCGCCGACGATGACTTTGCCCGACACCGCGATCCGGCGGAATGGCGCGGACTCGCCGTCAGCCGGATCGAGTTTCAGGAAGAGCGCGGTAGTTGGCGCCTGTTCCGCATCGCCAATGTGAACAAGCCCCGCGGCCCGCTCTGGTTCGTCCCCCACGACAATGAAAATGCCGGGTTCGAGGCTGCACTCGCCGGGGTCCGCAAGCATGGCGGCGTGGTGATCGCCATCGACTCGGGCATCGCCGAGGACGGCAAGCGCCGCAACGCCGCGGTCGACCGTGGCCGCCCGATCGACCCCAACCGCAACTTCCGCGACGGCTATCCCCGCTACGCCAACACTGTCCTCGCCGACTATCGTGGGGGCGCCCGCCCGATCATCGCGCTGCACACCAATTCGCCCGGCTTCGACACCTCAGCCTCGCACTGCAACCGGTCGGACCGGCCGGGCCGGGGCGAGGTTTCCATCCGCTTCTGCGACGATGTGATGCAGCCTTCCCCATCCCGGAGCCGTGGCTGGCCGTTCGACGATGACGACACGCTTGCCTATGTGCCCTGGCGCAGCGGCACATCGCCGGCGACCGCATGGTGCGGACGAACACTCGACAAGGCCGATTTCAACGTGGTGTTCGAGCGTGTCGCGGTAACCGACGGCTCGCTCTCCAACTATGCGCTGCTGCGCGGGCTCGACTATGTGAACTTCGAGACACAGGAACGCGGACTCGATCCCGCTGCGCTGGCCCAGTCCCGCGACCGCCTTTCCGCGATGATCGACCGCGCCCTCAGTCTCTGCGCTCGCCGATAGCGCTTGGCTGCCATGCCTCAGGATGCTTACATCAGCGCAATGACCGACCTCTCCCCGCTGCTTCAGCCCGATCGCGGCCAGCCCGCGCGCACCATCCATGTCGTCCACCCCGACCAATGGGCCGACTGGCTCAAGAGTCAGCCAGCGCGCGTTCGCACCGCGATCACCGCGAACAAGGTGGTCGGCAAGGCGGGTAATCGCGCCGTCCTGCCCGGCGACAAGGACGATGACTGGTCGATGCTGCTGGTGTGCGACGAGGCGGAGACCTCGCCCTACCGCATCGCGTCGCTCGGCGAGCAACTGCCCGAAGGTACCTATCGTCTCGCGTCCGGCGAACCCGGCGCGGCCATGCTCGGCTGGGTGCTCGCCCAGTATCGCTTCGATCGCTACCGCAAGGACGAGAGCCCGTCCGGTCCCCGCACCTTGCTGACCAACGAGCCGGGCCGGATCGAGGAAACGCTTCGCCTCGCCGCCGCGACCTTCAAGGTGCGCGATCTGGTCAATACCGCCGCCGCCGACATGGGGCCCGCCGAACTCGAGGGCGAAGCCGCGGCGCTGGCCAAAGCGCATAAGGCCACCCTCACGGTCACCCGCGGCGATGCGCTCGAGCAAGGCTATCCGATGATCCACGCGGTCGGCATGGCCGCCGCGCGCGGACGCGAGCCACGGCTGATCGAGCTCGAATGGGGCGATCCCAAGCATCCCCGCATCGCGCTGGTCGGCAAGGGCGTATGCTTCGACACCGGTGGGCTCGACATCAAACCCTCGGCCGGCATGCGGCTGATGAAGAAGGACATGGGCGGCGCGGCGCATGCACTGGCGCTGGCCGGCGTCGTCATGGCGCAACGCCTGCCGGTCCGTCTCCATCTTCTGATCCCCGCGGTCGAGAATTCCGTTGCCGGCAATGCCTTTCGTCCCGGCGATGTGCTCAAGACACGCAAGGGCCTGACGGTCGAGAACACCAATACCGACGCCGAGGGCCGCCTGATCCTCGGCGACGCGCTGGCCAAGGCGGTCGAGGCGAAGCCCGAGCTCATCCTCGACTTCGCGACCCTTACCGGCGCAGCCCGCGTGGCGCTCGGCCCCGATCTGCCAGCGCTGTTCGCCAATACCGACAGCCTCGCCGACGACCTGCTCGACCATGGCATCGCACAGAAGGATCCTCTGTGGCGGCTCCCGCTGTGGGACGGCTATGATGAGATGCTCAAGTCGGACATTGCCGACATGGTCAACGCGCCCGACGGTCCCTTCGCCGGACCGATCACCGCCGCGCTCTTCCTCCGCCGCTTCGTTCCCAGGGAAATCGCGTGGGCGCATTTCGACCTGTTCGCCTGGCGCCCCGTTCCCAAGCCCGGCCGGCCCAAGGGCGGCGATGCGATGAGCCTGCGCGCGGTCTGGGCGACGCTTAAGGCGCGCTACGCCAGCGGGTCGTAACCGCCGCGACAACCTCGACTTCCCGGTATTACGACGCCACAAGAGGACGCATGACGAAGCTTCGCAACGGTGGCCGCATTCTGGTCGACAACCTCGTGGCTCAGGGCTGCGATCGTATCTTCCATGTTCCCGGCGAAAGCTTCCTCGCGGTGCTCGACGCGCTGCACGACGTTCCCGAAATTGATCTCGTGACCTGCCGGCAAGAAGGCGGCGCGGCGTTCATGGCCTGCGCCGACGGCACGATGACCGGCAAGCCGGGCGTGTGCTTCGTCACCCGCGGTCCCGGCGCGACCAACGCCAGCATCGGCGTCCATGTCGCGATGCAGGATTCGCAGCCGATGCTGCTGTTCATCGGCGATGTCGATCGCTCGATGCGCGACCGCGAAGGCTTTCAGGAAGTCGATTTCCCCGCGATGTTCGCCCCGCTCGCCAAATGGGCGACGCGGATCGAGGACGCGCGACGCATCCCCGAATACATCGCCCGCGCCTGGAATGTCGCGATCAGCGGCCGGCCCGGCCCGGTGGTGATCGCGCTGCCCGAGGATATGCTGCTCGACGAGGTCGAGGTGGTGGACCGGCCCCCCGTTCATCGCCCGGTGCAGGACAGCGACATTG
>DATIGZ010000079.1:0-2174 GCA_035481255.1 Sphingomonas sp.
GGATGGACGAGCGGCTGCGAGCATGCGCGCCCGACCGGTCGAGTTTTAGGAGTGAAGTATGCGAGTGAATTCGAATAGCCCTCGGGCATTGCTGCTGCTGGCCTTGTGCGCCGGCGCGGCGCCCGCCAGCGTGGCCGCGCAGGAGCAGGCCCAGCCTCCGGCGGACGTTTCCATCTATGGCTCCGCCCCGGCGGCGCCCGTAGCGGCCGAGATGGCCAAGGGGCCTGAGATCAAGGGCATCATCTCCGCGCGCAGCGGGGACAAGGTGCAGGTTACGGCCGCCGACGGTTCCAGGACGGTCGTCGCCGTCAACGATGCCACCCGGATCAAGGCGAGCGGCGGCTTCCTCGGCCTTGGCGGCAGCAAGCTGGCGGCAGCCTCGCTGCTCAACGGCCTGCCGGTGACGATCAAGACGCTGCAGGGCGGCGGCGAGCTGGTGGCGAGCCAGATCAACCTGCAGAACAAGGATCTGAAGACCGCGTCGATGATCCATAACGGCACCGACCAGCGCTTCGCCGAGCAGACCGCGGCGACGGACGCACTGCGCAGCCGTGTGGGCGATATCGACCAGTATAACGTCAAGGGCACGACCAACGTGAACTTCGACACCGGCAAGGCGGCGCTCTCCGCCCAGGCAAAGGCCGATCTGTGCGCCGCGGCCACCCAGGCCGAGGCGATGGACAACGCCGTGCTGCTGGTCGTCGGCTATACCGATTCGACGGGAAGCCAGGAGTTCAACCAGACGCTGAGCGAAAAGCGCGCGAGCAGCGTCGTCAACTATCTGCAGCAGGCGTGCAAGTGGAAGCCGTATCGTGTGATGACCCCCACCGGGATGGCCGAAGCCGATCCGCTGGCGGACAACGAGACCCCCGAGGGCAAGGCGCAGAACCGCCGCGTCGCGGTGAACATCATGGTCAGCAAGGCCGTCGACGGGCTGCAAACAGCGCGGGTAAACTGAGAATGAAGAAGGCGCCGGGGGTGACCCCGGCGCCTTCCCTGCATTCCGCTATTTTCCGTCGAACAGCCCGTCCTGCGATCCCGCGGGCGGGTTGAGGCCAAGATGCTTCCAGCCCGCCGCGTTGAGACAGCGGCCGCGGGCGGTGCGCGCGATCATGCCGATCTGGATCAGGTAGGGTTCGATCACTTCCTCGATCGTATCGCGCGGCTCACTGAGGCCGGCGGCGAGCGTTTCGACGCCGACCGGCCCGCCCTTGTAGATATCCGCGATCATGGTGAGGTAGCGGCGGTCCATCGCGTCGAGGCCGAGCGCGTCGACCTCAAGCCGGTTGAGCGCGGCGTCGGCGGCCCTGGCGTGCACCGTCGTCTCGCCCGCGACATTGGCGAAGTCGCGCACGCGGCGGAGCAGACGTCCGGCGATGCGCGGGGTACCGCGCGAGCGGCGCGCGATCTCGGTCGCGCCATCCTGCGCGATACCGAGGTCGAGCAGGCTCGCGGCACGGGTGACGACGCGGGTCAGCTCTTCCACCGTGTAGAATTGCAGGCGGACCGGGATGCCGAAACGGTCCCTCAGGGGCGTGGTGAGCAGCCCCTGCCGCGTGGTCGCGCCGACCAAGGTGAAGCGCGGCAGATCGATGCGCACGCTGCGCGCCGACGGCCCCTCGCCGATCATCAGATCGAGCGCGCGGTCCTCCATCGCCGGGTAGAGCACTTCCTCGACCGCGGGGTTGAGGCGATGGATCTCGTCGATGAACAGGACGTCGCCATCCTCAAGATTGGTGAGCAGCGCGGCGAGATCGCCCGACTTGGCGATGACGGGACCTGAGGTGGCGCGGAAACCGACGCCCATTTCCTTGGCGATGATCTGCGCCAGCGTGGTCTTGCCCAGCCCCGGAGGGCCGAAGAAGAGGACATGGTCGAGCGCGTCGCCGCGCGCGCGCGCGGCGTCGATGAACACGCGCAGATTGTCGCGCGCGGCACGCTGGCCGACGAACTCGTCGAGCGACTTCGGCCGTAGCGCTGCGTCGACGTCCTCGGGACGGCGGGAGGCGGTGAGGATGCGATCGGGGTCAGTCACCGGCAGTCTTGCCTTCAAGCTTTCGAACATAGTCGGGGTCGACGATATATTTGCGCCAATCCGCGCGCGTCGGGCGCTGAGGTTTTAGCGGCGCGGCCTCGAACACCGGATTCGGCAGCCGGAACGACCGGAACCCGCC